>JBFKCZ010000152.1:0-6497 GCA_041620035.1 Pseudomonadales bacterium | reverse complement strand
GTCGCCGGCCAGCAGGCAGATGCGTGCCTTGACGAGCGCCATGGTTACCCAGGGGTGTTTCATGAGCGAAAGGCCGCGGTCGATCTCGGTGCGAGCCCGGCCGAGCTGACCTGCGTCTGCGAGCGCGCTCGCGAGATTCATGTGGAGGAAGGTCTGATCATCGAGTGCGTTGAACACGGCCGCGCAGCGCATGTGGTCGATGGCCGCCTCGAGACGGCCCGCGCAGTAGTGCGTAAGTCCGATCTGCTGTTCGATCATCCCATCGGAGTAACCACCGCGCGCACCGTTCAGACCACTCCGGCGCGCGTGCTCGACGTTGCGGATCGCGGCGTCATAGTCGAGGTCGAGACCGCGATTGATGTGGCCGAGGGGATAAGTGTCGTGTGGGTCGATGTCGAGCAGCCGACGCGCGTAGTGGTGGGCGAGGGGTATCGCTTCTTTCGCGTGCATCGACCATAGGCGCTTGGTGGAGTAGACGATCGCGAGCATCCGGTGCGCGAGCACCGACTTCGGATCGATCGAGACCGCGCGCTCCAGATGACGGATTGCCTTCTTCAGATTGCCGCCTTCGTTCAGCGTGAACTTGCCCCACTCGATGAGGCCGCGGCGTGCCTCTTCGTCGGCGTCCTGCCGTCCGTCGCCATTTCGAAAACGCAGGTGGGTCTCGAGAGCGCGCGCGACGAACGCGGCGCACGGCAAGTCAGTCTTCGAAGGGTCGATTGCACGGTCATGCGTCCACACGACCTTACCGTCGCCGACGCGGATCAACTGCAGTGAAAGCATGCACTTGCGTCGTGACCGGGCGTTGACCGTACCGCGCAGCCGGTACGCGGCGCGATGCGTCTCGGACGTCGGCACGATGAGTTCCAGGGCCGTTGCCGCAATCTCATGGGAGATTCTTGCGGTGATTAGGGCAGACTCCGACTCGAGTGCGGTGCTACCGACGACGGTGAACTGCTCTACGATCACCGACAGCGGACTGACGTCGATCGCATCTCGCGCCGCACTCTCGGAATCTTCGTAAACGATGATCGTTCGCAGCCGATAGCCGCGGCGGGGTACGGTCTCAATGTGCCCGCCGATTTGACGCCTGTCGCCCAGTGCGCGACGTAGTTGCTTGATCGCCTGATGCAGCACGTTGTCGCCAACCACGACCGAAGGCCAGACCGTGTCGAGCAGCGTTTGTGAAGACACCACCTGTGGTGCGTGTTCAGAGAGACAAACCAGCACCGCCATGGGGGTAGGCCCGATGTGATGGCCGTCGATCTCGCAGGCAGCAGGATCGACCCGGCGTTCGCCCAACTGAAACGGCCGAACATAGGTGTTCTGCGTTCGCCCCAAGAGCCCTCCCGAGCCACCTGGGTTTGTGATGGAGTTTACCGCCGGCGCAAACGAAGGGAAGCCTTCACCGGCTTGTCAGCGCGTCAGCCCCTGCAGCTTCCCGATGCGCTCGTCGTCTACGCCGAGATAGTCGATCAGCACCGCAGTCACCCGTGCGGTGTCGAGGGTGCCGGCCGCGACCATCTCCTCGAGATCGGCCCAGTCCTTGGTGCGATTGAAGAAGGCCTTGAACACGGCGATGTCGTTGCAGGAAAGGAACGGTATTCGATGACCCGCAAACGATTCCCAACGCGTCCGCGTCGCAACGTCCGCATGAAACTCGGTGGTGTTCAAGAACAGATCGACCGGGGTGCGATCCCACCATAGCCGGACCTGCCCGTCGCGCTTTGCAACGCTGAGATCCTGCTTCGAGTGCCTCACTGCCTTGGGGAGTGCAGCGAATACGGTGTCGGTCTGCTCCACACCCGCGAAGACGTTGATGTCGATGTCGATGGTGCCGCGCGCCTGACCCGTGCACCAGGCCAGCGCCAGAGCACCGCCAAACGCATGTGGC
Source organism: Pseudomonadales bacterium (assembly GCA_041620035.1). Lineage (GTDB taxonomy): Bacteria > Pseudomonadota > Gammaproteobacteria > Pseudomonadales > Azotimanducaceae > SZUA-521. Next base: position 4,603 of record JBFKCZ010000152.1, on the reverse strand, counting down.
AGCGCGGCGCCATCGAGCGCCTCGTGCAATGCAACGATCTTCTCCGGCAGGTCGATCATGCGGCCTGGTCCGTGCGACGCCGGAACTTTGGAAAGGTGAGCGTCTTCTTCGGCCGCGCCGGAAATTCCGCGGCGAGCCGCAAGACTGCCTCCAACTCCTCGCCGCGATCGAGCCCGTTTCTGGAACGGATGCGCGGTGACAACTCGACGTCGCCGGCCAGCCCGCAGGCTTCGAGGATGCGCATCACCGTCGCGAAGCTCGGCATCTTGCGGCCCTTCAGATACGCGATCAGCGTCGGGTGCGAAGTGCCTGCGCGGCGGGCGATCTCCCTGAGCGAAAGCCCCGAGCGCTCGCGCGCGCGTTCCAGGAGCTGCACGAGCTGATCACGGCTCGTGTCATCGACGGTTCGGGTTTGGTTATTCATGCCGATACGGTATCCTATTGGATACCAGTTCGTCCACCCTGTGGGAGCGCCCTTGGGCGCGAACTGTTCGCGGGCAAGCCCGCTCCCACAAGGTCCGATCGGGCTTTAACGACGCCCTCCTTAGGTGCGAACAAGATCGCGCCCAAGCTTCAGCACCACGCGCCATGCGGCTACCATCCCGGGTCCATCGAATTGAAACCTGCTGGAGCATTGGGAATGGAGTCCTTTAGAACCGAAGTGCGTACCTGGCTCGAAGCGAACTGTCCGGCCAGCATGCGCACGCCCATGAAGCCCGACGAATACCCGGGCGGCGGGCGCCGTGCGCGCTGGAAGAACCCGGAGTCCAAACTCTGGCTGGAACGCATGGCCGAGCGCGGCTGGACCGTACCGACGTGGCCGAAGGAGTATGGTGGCGGCGGACTCGACGTCGCTCAGAACCAGGTGCTGCAGGATGAGTTGCGCCGCATCAACGCACGCCCTGCCCACGTGGGCATGGGCATCAGCATGATCGGCCCGGCGCTGCTCGAATTCGGCACCGAGGAGCAGAAGCGCGAGCACCTGCCGAAGATCGCCCGCGGTGACATCTGGTGGTGTCAGGGCTACAGCGAACCGAATGCCGGCTCCGATCTCGCGAGCCTGCGCACCCGCGCGGTGGACGATGGCGATGAGTACGTCATCACCGGTCAGAAGATCTGGACGTCGGGCGCCGACAGCGCGGACTGGATCTTCTGCCTCGTGCGCACCGACTTCGATGCGCCGAAGCACGACGGCATCACCTTCATTCTGTTCGACATGGATCAGCCCGGTGTCACGGTCAAACCCATTCGTCTGATCAGCGGCATGTCACCGTTCTGCGAAACGTTCTTCGACAACGCGCGTGCGCTCAAGAAGAACGTGGTCGGTGAAGTTAACAAAGGCTGGACCGTCGCCAAGCGCCTCCTGCAGTACGAACGCACCTCGATCGGCGGCGGCATGGGCGGCAGTCAGCGCAGCGAACCGCTCGAAGATCTCGCCAAGCGGTATGTCGGTGCGCGCAAGGGCCGCATCGCGGACGAAGCGCTGCGCTCCAAGGTGCTCGAACACCGCATGAACGACCGCAGCTTCGCGCTCACCGTGCGCCGCACGATGGAGGAGTCGGCAACCGGACGCGCACCGGGCGCGACCTCGTCGATGTTCAAGTACTACGGGACCGAGCAGAACAAGCGCCGCTTCGAGCTCATGCTGGAAGCGATGGGCCGTCAGGCGTTGGGCTGGGAAGGCCGGACGTTCAAGTCCGATGAACTCGATGTCACGCGGAGCTGGTTGCGCTCGAAGGCGAACAGCATCGAAGGCGGTACGTCGGAAGTGCAGCTCAATATCTTGGCGAAGCGGGTGCTGGCGCTGCCGGACTGAAAGTGTCTTCAGCGAAGTGCCACGGCGTCCTTCACGTAGCGGCAGAACTGCTTGCCGATCTCGTCCGCGGAGTAGCCACCGTCCGAGGAGAACCACAACTGCGCGTGATTGCCCGCGCCGAGGATCATGAGGCGCAGAAGATGCCGGTCAACCCAGCTGGCTAGGGGTAGGTCTTCCACAAGCGCTCTGAACCGCGCTTCGAACCTGTCCCTGAGCGCGACGAGCTCGCCTCTGAATCTGGGCGCCTCGTCGGGCTCCACCTTGAAGATCACCCGGGTGTAGGAGCTCTCTTCGGTGATCGCGCGGATGTGCGCGGACATGCCGGCCTGCAGGCGCTGCCAGGGGTCCTCCAGCGGGTCGATCGCGGATTCGAACGTGGCCATGATCTGATCCACGCCAGTCTCGTATATCGACAGCAGTAGATCGTCCTTCGACGGGAAGTGGTAATAGATGGAGCCCGGCAGCATGCCCGCGGCCTTGGCGATGTCCCGCATGCTGGTGGACCTGAATCCCCGCTCGGCGAAGAGTTCGGCCGCCGCCCGGATCAGCGCCTCACTCCGACTGTTCGATCGCTGCGCTTTCATGTATTCAGAATAGGGCGGCTTGACTAGCCAAACAAGTGTTTGCTTAACTCCGGTGCTGTCAGGCGAGGCAACGAGATGGATGTTTCAGACCCAGCGCTCTATGAAACGCACACCTTTCATCCGCTCTTCCGGGAGTTGCGCGCAACCGATCCCGTGCACTACTGCGAAGCGAGCCAGTACGGCCCGTACTGGGCGGTTACCCGCTATCAGGACATCGTCGCTGTCGACCTGAATCACCGGGCGTTCTCCTCCGCGGCCGGCGGGATATCCATCTTCGACGCGCCGGTACATGCCAACTCGAGCTTCATCAACATGGATCCGCCGGAGCACCGGAAGCATCGGTCCGCCGTCACGCCAGTGTTCAGCAGTGAGAATCTCGCCCAGCTGGAAGACGAGGTCCGCGAGCGGGTGGCGGAAATTCTGGACCGCGTGCCAACCGACATGCCCTTCGACTGGGTGACGACGGTGGCAAACGAGCTGCCGCTGCAAATGCTGTCGACCCTGTTCGGTATTCCGGAAGAAGACCGCTATCACATGCTGTACTGGACGAACGCGCAGGTCGCCCTGATCGGCGGCGAGCGCCGGGACGATCGGGAAGCTGCGAAACATCCCTCCTTCTCAGAGTACTTCCTGAACCTGAAGCGGCAGCGAGCCCGGGAGCCGGCGCTCAAGCCAGATCTGATCTCCCATCTGTTGCACAGCGAGCAGGCAATTCAGGACAAGATGTTCCTGAACCACCTGCGCCTGCTCACCGTGGGCGCCAACGACACGACACGAACGAGCATTGCCGGGGGACTCGAAGCCGTGATCGAGCAGGATGTCTATGCAACTTTGCGCGCCAACCGCGCGCTGGTTCCCACCGCCGTCAACGAGATCGTGCGATTCGTCACCCCCGTGGTCCACCAGCGCCGAACGGCTACCGCCGACGTAGAGGTCGGTGGCAAGCAGATCCGTGCCGGCGAAAAGGTGGTGATGTTCTACGTCAGCGGCAACCGTGACGAGACCGCGTTCAGCGATCCGGACCGGCTGGTGCTGGACCGCACCGAGCCGCGCCTGCTGTCGTTCGGCTCAGGCATCCACCACTGCATAGGCTTCCGTCTTGCCTTGATGCAGCTGCAGCATCTCTGGGAAGGGATGCTCGACCGGTTCAGCGGCTTCGAGCTGATCGCCCCGCCGGTTCGAACGCGTTCCAATTTCGTGCAGGGCTATCAGGCCATGCGCGTGATCGCTCGGGCTTAGTACCCCATCCGAGGAGGAAAACGATGAAGATAGTGGTAACCGGTGGCGCGTCGGGCGTCGGCCGGGCACTGGTCGGCCGGCTGGAAAAGCACGAGGTCTGGGTGCTCGATCGGAACGAGCCCGAGCGCCTGGCGCCGGAACATCGCTTCGCGCCCGTCGACCTGTCGGACCGCGCAGCAATCGACACAGCGCTCGCGGCCCTTCCCCGCTCGATCGATGGCCTGGCCAACGTCGCCGGGCTGGCTGCGGCCCCTGCGCCGGAAACGGTGCTGGCAGTGAATTTCCTGGGCCTGAGGCACCTCACCGAAGCGCTCGTATCGCGGCTCGGCAGCGGTGGCCGCATCGTCAACGTGTCGTCCGTGGCGGGCAGGGACTGGCAGCCGAAGTACGAGCGCCTGCGGCCGCTGCTGGAGACGGCATCCTTCGACGAGGGACTGGAATGGTGCCGGGCCAATCGCGATACGCTGGCCCGGGATCCGTACACATTCTCGAAGCGGATGGTCACTGCCTACACCCTCCGGTCGGCCGAACGGGCATTGCGGGGCGGCTATACAGTCAACTGCGTCAGCCCGGGACCGATCGAGACGCCCCTCTACCCCCAGTTCGAAGCTCTCATGGGCAAGGCCCAGAGCGACTGGATGAAGGCGCAGACCGGGCGGGCCGCCACCGCCGAGGACATCGCGGAGGTGATCGATCTGCTTCTCACTGGTGAGCGAGAGTGGCTGAACGGCGTCGACATCCCTGTGGACGGTGGCTACTCGGCCGGGCTGGAGTCCGGCTGGATCGACTTCTCGCTGTCACCCCTGATGCGTGGCAGGCGAACCGAGAAAGGCACATGACACGGCGACCATTGAGTTGATACCCGGTGAAAGATCCCTTCGACATGCCCGTCTTCCAGCCGTTCCTCCAGGCATGCTCCAACGAATGTCGTACGCTGGTGGACGACCATGGCTTCGAGATGGGC
>JBFKCZ010000151.1:0-6538 GCA_041620035.1 Pseudomonadales bacterium | reverse complement strand
CGGTCTGGTGCGTGACCATGAAGCCCTGGGCTTGGAGCTCGGCGGCTCGGGCGCTGCCGCGCAGATCCTGCCAGCTCACCATGGGTGCCACGGCGGCACCGCTCGCGGGATCCCAGATCACGATGTTGGCGCGCGACGTAGTGATGCCGATGGCCGCCAGGTCGCTGTGACTCAGGTTCGCGGTCGACAATGCGTTGCCGGCGACTCGCGTGATCTCTTCGTACAAGACGTTGGCGTCCTGCTCGAGCCACCCTGGCCTGGGCGCGGTCACTGCTGCGGCTGCGCGGCTCCCCGCAACGACGCTTCCATCGGCCGCCATCACGATGGCGCGCACGCTCGTGGTGCCCACGTCCATCGCGAGCGTGAAGTCAGTCATCGGGAATCAGCACGCCGGGATTGAACAACCCGGTGGGATCGAGGGCACGCTTCACCGCCTTGAGCGCGGCGATACCGGCGGCCCCCAGATCGTGGTGAAGATAGTCGCGCCGCAGACGCCCGATGCCGTGGTGATGAGCGATACCCCCACCACCTTCGGCGGTCGCCGTCATGATGCGTTGCCAGCAATCGAGGTAGCGCGCGCGCATGTCGCGATCATCGGCTGGACGTACGGCGAACGAAAAGTAGAGATTCAGTCCCGAGGTGTAGACATGCGAGCTGTGCGCAGACGCATTGAGTATGTCTGGCACCTCACGCAGCGATGCGATCACACGGTCGTAAATGGTGTCGATACGATCCCATGACGCGGAGATCTCGGCGGTATCGACCACGATGCGTTTTTCGAGGAAATCGCGCCAGTGTGGCACGACGTTGCGATGGTCGAGCCACCCCGTTACGGCGCTTGCGTCCGCAGGCGTGAGGCCCGCGTGCCGTGCCAGGGCCTCGGTTGCTTCGCGCTCCGCGGCAACGCGTGTGCGCGGCCCTTCGTGCACGAGGATCAGAATGCCGTGGTCGGGCTTTGCATGCGCAGCAAACGAGCGTTGCGCTTCGACGGCGTCGTACTGACGCATCACTGGCGGCCGCCACTCGGCCTGGAGCAATTCGCGCTGGAACTCGAAGCCCTGGGCCATATCGGCGACGAGGTAGGCGCTGTAGTCCTGTGCCTCGGGCTTGCGTTTGAGCGAGAACGTGACGCCGGTGATGATCCCCAGTGTGCCTTCGGAACCCAGCAGCAGGTGCCGCAGATCCGGACCCGCCGAGGCCCGCGGGGCTTTGCCAGCCTCGATCACGCTACCGTCGGCGAGCACCGCTTCGATCGAGTGCACGATGTCTTCGATGTTGCCGTTGGCCGTGGAGAACTGACCTGAAGCCCGTGTGGCCACCCAGCCGCCAACGGTCGACACCGCGACCGACTGCGGCCAGTGTCCAATGGTCAAGCCATGCGCACTGACATCCTGCTCCGCTGAGCTTCCGCGTTTGCCCGCGTCGAATACCGCCAGCAGGTTACGGTCGTCGATCGATCGCGTGCGATCGAACTTCGACAGATCGAGCAGGACGCGTTCCGGATGGCCAATCACACCGCCGCAAACGCCGCTTCCCAGGCCGAATGGCACGATGGCGACACCCGCATCGCGGCAGGCGATTACACAATCCACCACGTGGGCGATGGAGCGCGGCTGCACGACGCAAAGCGGGCGGGGTGGCGGTCGACCCTGCAGCGCGTCGAGATGGGAGAGCACCCAGTAGTCGTGGCGTCGTGCGTCGAGGAGTGCTGCGTCCGTCGAAACCTGCTCGGTGCCGAGCCGGGTCGCCAGCGACGCAACGAAGGTTCGATTCACGCGGAGACTCCGAGCACTGCCATCTCCTGTCGATGAAGTTCGAGACAATGGTCGATTTGCTCACGGCGCTGCGACTCTGTCCAGTTCATGAGCGGCGCCATCGCGGCGGCAGCGGGCTCGAGCGCGGCAAGCCCGCCATCCGGGTCGAAATGCGCCCGCGCGCTGCGCCGTACCCAATAATCTTCGAGGGTCACCGCGCCTTCTTTCAGTACCGCATGCCGGGCTTCCCCGGCGACACCCTCGGTGACCAGCCGCGCTTCGCTGCCATAGAGCAGGATCAGGCGTTCGATGTCGTCGCCGTGCACGCCGCTGCGCCCAAGGATGCCGCGCAACTGCTGCGGCGTGAGATCGCCACCGGGCAGCGACTCCGTTGCGGTGGCGCACGGTACGGCATCGCGCTGAATGTTCGTGAGCACGCGATCGACGATTCGCTCGGCCATGCGCCGGTAGGCGGTGAGCTTGCCACCGGCAATCGTGATCACACCCAGCGGACCTTCCATGATTTCGTCGCGACGGGAGATCTCCGACGGCGACTTTCCGGGTTGACTGATGAGCGGACGAATACCGGACCAGAGACCCGCCACGTCGGAACGCGTTAGCGGTGCCCCAGTGAAGACTTCGTTCGCGGCAGCGAGCAGGTAGTCGACGTCTTCCCCGGTGATCCTCGGCCAGTAGTCGCTCTTGTCGTAGAACGTATCCGTGGTGCCGAGGTAGGCCATCGGCCCGCGCGGCACGACGAACACGCCGCGCTTGTCCTGCGCGGTCATCGTAATCGTGTTGGCGATTGGCAGGCGCGTGCGGTTCAGCACCACGTGCACCCCCTTGCTGAGCGCGAGTCGCGGAGGGCTCGACGCGTCTTCGAGGTGGCGCAGTGCGTCGGCCCATGGTCCGGTTGCGTTGACGATGACACGGGCGCGCACCTCGACGGTCGTGTTCGCCAGCACATCGCGCACTGTCAGCTGGTTGGCACCGATGGCGGTCACTTCGCAATAGTTGGCCACGGTCGCACCATGGGCCTTGGCGCTGCGTATGTTGGCGAGCGTCAGGCGACCATCGTCTGTGACGTACTCTGTGTAGACGACAGCACCGGCCAAACCGTCGGTGCGCAAATGGGGTTCTTCGGCGGCGAGGCGCTTTGAATCCCACAGCTCGTGCCGGTCGTCTTCGTCGATGCTGCCGAGCTTCTCGTAGGTCCACAGTCCGGCCCGGAACTTCGCGATGCCGGCGCGGCTGCGCGCCGTGACCACGAAGCGCACGCGACGCGCGAGGTGCGGCGCGATCGCGGCTACCGCCTTGCGTTCGATTGCGGCTTCGCGCACCAGTCCCATGTCGCCCTGGGCGAGGTAGCGGATGCCACCGTGTACGAGCTTCGATGACCGGCTGGATGTTCCGGCGGCGAAGTCCTGCGCCTCCAGCAGCACCACGCGCAGACCGCGCATCGCCGCGTCCCGGGCGATGCCGGCACCGGTGATCCCGCCGCCGATGACCGCGAGATCGAAGGTAGGGCCGCTGACAGAATCGGCCAGACGGGTGCGGTCACGCAGATCGAGATCGAAGTTCATCGGGGTTGGGGACGATAAAAGCGGCGGATTATAGCGATGTCGCGGAGGATCGCTTCATCGAAGATGGCGGTTTCGCCGACGCCGCCCGCTGCAGGCGCGCCTGGCGCGCAGTCAACAGCCGTTGCAGTTTCGCGTGTTTGGTGTCGGTCAGGGGCCATGTCCAGCAAAGATACAGGCCGAACGCGAACGAAACCGTGGGGACAATGGCGTAGAGCACTGCCAGCCACTCCAGCTGCGTGGGGCCATTTACGGCCCCCGGCGCGGTCTGGTAGCCGACGAAGGCGAGCGCGATGAGCGCGAACCCGCCCACCGAGTGGGCGAGCTTGGTCATGAACCCCATGATCGAGAAATAGCTGCCGGTTCTGGCGTCGCCCGAGCGCAACGTATCCACGTCGATCACATCGGCCATCATCGCGCGCGGCAGGTAGGCGAACGAACCGAAGCAGAACCCCTTCAGCGCGAACAGCACGTAGAACGCCATCACCTGGCCATGTTCGAGGGTGTAGATGGTCATGCTCACGCATCCCACGAAGATGATCGCTGCCGACAGCGAGCGGTGCTTGCCGAAGATCTTGGCGAGCCAGGTCCAGAACGGAATGGCGGCGAGGCCCATGCCGAAGTAGACGAGATACAGCGTGCCGGCGCGCGGTGCGCCGATGTAGTCCTGCATGAAGAACAGCGACAGGGCGTTGCGAAACGCCTCGCCGCCGGAGATCAGGAGTTCGATCGCGATCAGCCGCAGGAACAGTTTGTTGCGATACATGAGCGTGAGGGATTGGAAGAAGCGCACGCGTCCTTCGCGCGCGCTCGGCGGCGGCTCCGGCACCGTCAGGATGACGAGTATCGTGATCAGCGGCAGCAGAATCACCACGGGCCAGGTGTACGCGTTCAGCACCATCACCGCGGTCGTCGCGTCCTCGTTCAGCCACTCGACCAGTGCCGGTACGGCGGCCGCGCCGATCAGGCCGAGCAGCACGTAGACTTCCCGCGCCGATACGATGCGGGTGCGGGTGTGGTACTCGTTGGACAGTTCCGCGCCCCACGCCGCGTACGGTACGCCTACCAGCGTGGTGCCTACCCGTAGGAACACGTACCAGAATGCCAGGTACATCACCGAACTGCCGAGGGGCGGATTGAGCAGATAGACGAGGGCGACCGTGAGGAAAGGGGCGCCGATCCCGAGCCAGACGCGACGTCGGCCCCAGCGCGTGCGCAGTTTGTCGGAGGCAAAGCCCATCATCGGATCGGTCACCGCATCGAACACCGCGGCGATGGTGATGATCCAGCCCACCTGATCCGTGGCGACACCCACGTAGGTTGCATACGCCCTTGGCAGCCAGATGCCCAGGGGATAGCCCAGCAGCGCGAGCGGAAACCCCAGGGAGCCGTATGCCCAGATGCGCGCGCTCGACAGGCTGGCCGTCGGCAAAGCCAGGCTCCTTCGGTTTGGGCGAACAACTCTTTATACGGGCTCGCATTCCGGCCCCGCAACTGCGGTGAGTGCGTATCGTTCGAGTTGCGTTTGCATGGCGCTCGCTGGAACCTATGGGGATCGGACGAGGAGACACCATGGCCGACGAACTCGAACGAATCGACGACGAACTCGCGGACTGGATGTGCGCACAGCCGGTCTTCTTCGTCGCCTCTGCACCGGCGTCGACCGAGGGTCTGGTGAACTGCTCACCGAAGAGCGGCGGCAGTTTGCGCGTCATCGACGGACGGACGATCGCCTACCTCGACTTCGTCGGCAGCGGGGTGGAAACCATCGCGCACGTCAACGAAAACGCGCGCATCGTGGTGATGCTGTGCGCGTTCGAGGGTCCACCGAAGATCATCCGCGTGCATGGGCGCGGTGATGTGCTGGCGCCGGGCACGCGCGAGTTCGACTCGCTGATCGGCCAGTTCCCAGAGCAACCCGGTGTGCGCAGCATCATTCGCGTGTATGCACAGCGCATCTCCTCGTCGTGCGGATACGGAGTGCCTCTCATGGACTTCCGTGCGCCGCGCGAGGCGTTGATCAAGTGGGCCGACAAGCGCGGGCGCGAAGGCTTACTCACCTATCAGCGCGAGCGCAATTCCAAGAGCCTCGATGGGCTCACGGGTGTAGACTGGCTCGACTCTTCGGTGAAGTAGTGGAATCGAACGTGAGCAAGCTCATCTACAGCGAAGCTGAACTCATGACCGGGCACGACTTTGCAGCGCCCCATGAGATCAACGGACAGCGGATCCATGGCGGGTTCGACGCCGAGGGCCGATACGTGCCCCCGCGTGCCCTCGTTAGGAATCAGGCGATCGAGGCATGGTCCGATGCCTTGCGTGCGCGGGGCGGCGATCTCTTGAACGCGGGGTCGTTTCTGCTCACCGGGCCACGTATGCCGAACGTGGCTCAGCAGCGTTTGCTGTTGCGCAACGGACTGGGGCAGACGTTCTGGAACGGGCTGACCATCACCGGCAAGATCGAGGGGCGCGGGCGCGTATTGGCCGAGATGAAGTTCCCCGATCTGCAGAAGGTCATCGTCGACGACATCAGCGGCATGGCGATCGGCCACTTGAACAAGGGGCTCCTCGTGGCCCACGGAATCGACGAAGGCGGCGAACCTGCGAAGGGCATCGGTGGTCACGACGTGATGTGGTTCGTGGCACGTGACCTCGCCTTCGGTCCCGACGCCTTCCCCGACGTGGAGCCACCGGAGAGCATCGGCCGCCCCGATGCGGGCAAACGGCTGATGCCGGAGTTGCCGCCGGAGTACGAGGGCATGCTGTCGTTCCTGATGAACCTGCTCGTGATCGAGTTTCGTGCCGAGATCGGCTTTGCCGCCACTCAGGAAGTGTTGCGCACCCCGGATCTCTTTTCAGACAGGCGCGCGGCCGCGGAAGAAGCGGCGCTCATCATCGAACGCATCCGCACCGACGAGGAAATTCACGTGCGGTCGCTCAGGCTGTATCTGGGCGAGTTGCGCCACGTGACCTTCAAGACGATCGGCGGTGGCACGATCGCCGGCAGCGAGCTCATCGATCGCTTCTGGGACGTGCTGATCAACTGGGCGACCGTGGAGCAGCCGAAGCTCGCGGCTCAGCAGCAGTATGCTCAGATCAAACCACGCATCGAGGCGCATGCCAGCGCGCACCGCATCCTGGCGGAATTCGATGCGCTGTCGGATCTGAAGAAGGCGTCGTAGTTGTGGGGGGGGGGGGGGGGGG
>JBFKCZ010000150.1:0-6538 GCA_041620035.1 Pseudomonadales bacterium | reverse complement strand
GGCGCGTTCGGGCCGGTAATGCAGTTGTGCTGCTTGTTGAACCACACCTGGTGCTTCGGCGCGTTCATGCCGCTTTCCTTGATGTGGTCGCCGTAGTTGAGGCCGATGGCGAGAACCTTGCCCGGGTTCCGCAGCGGCGCTTCCAGGTGCACGGCGTCCAGCGGGTAATCGGGCGGACGCCGAGTCGCCACCCGGGCCTTCTCCCAGGCGGGCTCCCCCGCCTCGAGGAACTCGAGCATGTCGGTAGGCAGCTCCGGTGCCGCGCGGCTGAGATCGACGATGCCGCGGTCGACCACCACACCCAGCCGGACACGGCCGCCTTCGTTGAACCTTGCGAGTTTCATGTCGTTCTCCCGGTCAGGTTTGAATCGTCGCCGTCGGGCAGCAGCATGCGCACCACCATGTCCGCGTGGCGCTCGACGAACGCCGAGTCCCGGGGATTCGCACCGAACAGGCCGATGCATTCATGCTCGGCACTGAAGACGAACGCCCCGGCGCCCACCATCGCGTAGTACCGGTGCGGGTCACCGTTGGCGTAAAGCAGCGCGAACACGTCCGGGAGCCGCGTACGCAGCGCGTCGAGCATCGGCTTCACGTGCGCATCGACGAGGTGGTCGACGCGCCAGGACGCCTGCATGCACTCCTGCATCATCAGCCGGTTGAGTTCCGGATGCGCGGCGCTGAAGCGCACGAACTGCTTGACCAGCGCGGCCGCCGCCGCCACCGGAGGCACATCGGCCAGCGTCGGCAGGCGTTCGCCGAAGCGGACAGCGAAATCCGCGAAGATGTCGGCCACGACCTCACGCCAGAGTCCGTCCTTGTCGCCGAAGTGATAGGCAACCAGTCCACGCTGGACGCCGGCCGCTTCCTCGAGTTGCCGCACCGAGACACCGTCGAAGCCCCGGGTGCTGAATGCCTGCGTCGCCGCGCCCAGGAGCGCGGCCCGGGTCTCCAGGCTGCGTTGCTGCACCTTGCGGTTGCCGATGGTCGTCACAGACAACGTTCCCGCGCATTCGATGGCCGCAAATAATATTTGTCATAAAGCAAATTTCCAAGTATTTTTTTCGTCACTGTGCATATTTAATGCGAGGGCCCGCATGTCCGTCCCCCTGCGCACCCAGGTACTGATTGTCGGCGCCGGCCCCGTGGGGTTGAGCCTGGCCAAGCTGCTAGGCGTCGAAGGCATCGGCACTCTGCTGGTGGAGCGCAACCCCGGCTGCGTGCCAGAACCGCGGGCCATCGGCCTCGACGGCGAGAGCATGCGCACGTACCAGGCCGCGGGCGTCGCGGCTGCCGTAGCGGCAGACATGAACGAGGGCTTTGTCAGTGAGTATGTCAGCGGCGACGGCACGCTCCTGTTCCGCACCGACCTGCGCGACCGGCCGTTCGGCTTCTGCATGCAGAACGCATTCGATCAGCCGCGGCTCGAACGCACGCTGCTGGAGCACCTGGTGCGCGAGCCCAGTGTCGTTGTGCGGCACGGCACCACCCTGCTCGACTTCAACCAGGACGCCAGCGGCGTGACCGCCCGACTCGGCAACGCGGCCGGCACCGAGGTGGTGCGGGCCGATTACCTGGTGGCCTGCGACGGGGGCCGCTCGAGCGTCCGGGCCGCCCTGGACATCCCCATGCACGGCGATCGCCTGCCGCAGAAGTGGCTGGTGATCGACACCGTTGAGGTCGGCGACCACGACCTGCCCGAGTGTCGCTTCTTCTGCGATCCTGCCCGGCCAGCCATGACCTTGCGCCGGCCCTACGGCGAACGCCGCTGGGAGTGGATGCTGATGCCCGGAGAGACCGAAGAGGCTTTGCTGGACGATGCTCGCATTCGCCGACTTCTTGCCGCCCACACCGACCCGGACCGCGTACGCGTCTATCGCAAGTGCGTGTACGGCTTCAGCGCGGTAGTGGCCGAACGCTTTAGGAGCGGCCGCGTCTTCCTCGCGGGCGATGCCGCCCACATGACGCCGCCCTTCGCTGGCCAGGGCCTCAACTCCGGCGTGCGCGATGCTCGCAACCTGGCCTGGAAGCTTGCGTGGGTGCTCGACGGGCGTCTCCCGGCCAGGCTGCTCGACTCCTACGACACCGAACGTCGCGAGCACGCGCGGCGCATGGTGAACCTGGCCGTGAGCCTGGGCGAGCGCATCCAGCCTATCGATCCCGCCGCGGCCGCCGAGCGCGACGCCTACTTCGCTGCCATCAACGCCGACGACGCGGCGCGCCGGAAGTACGACGAGCAATCCGGGCGCGAGCTGCGGGACGTGCGCCTGGCCGGCGGCTGGTTCGACGCCGGCGCATTTGGCGGACGCATGATTCGGCAACCGACCCTCGCCGACGGCATACTGCTCGACGACCGCCTAGGGCCTGATTTCGCGGCCCTGTGCACTGGCGGCGCTAGGCCCGCCGCATCGATGGTCAACCATCCGCTCTGGCAGCAGCTCTCGCCACAGCGGGTGGACGTCGACGCCTTGCGGCTGCATGCGCACGACCTGCTGCCGGATCTACCGGATGAACCGGCGATCCTGCTACTGCGACCTGATCGGATTGCGATGGCCCGCCTCGTCGACGGCGACGCGGAGAGATTGGATCGGTTGCGCATCTGATCAGCGGCGAGTGCGAAACGACATGGCTCGCAACACTCGCTCCCGGGCAATGGCCATGGCCGCCGCCCTCGGCAGCTCGTCTCGCGTCTTTGCGCGCGTCAGCACGGCTTCGACGTTCGCGCGGACCTTGTCGCGAATGGTTTGCATCGCCTGCGATTCGCTGCCGCCGTGGTATTCGACTGCAGCGCAGATGACACCACCGGAATTGGTCACGAAATCGGGAATGACGAGCACGCCGCGCTCGGCGAGCATCCGCTCTGCCTCGTCCGTGGCGGGGATGTTCGCGCCTTGCGCGATTACTTTGGTCTGCATGCGCGCCACATTGTCGGCGCGAATCACATCGGGGCGCGCGGCAGGAATCCAGACGTCGCAGGGCACCGCGATCAGATCGGCGCTGGCGAGCGCCTCGCCCTGGTCGAATTCGGCCACCGAGCGGCCACGCGCCTTGAATTCGATCAGGCGTTCGAGATCGAAACCGGCATCACACCGCCGGGCGCCGCCGCTGTCGGAGACCGCGATGAGCTTGGAACCCCGTTCGATGAGAAAACGCGCCGCGTGCTTGCCGACAGAACCAAACCCCTCGACCACCACTCGGGCGCCATCGAGCTTCAAGTCGCAGAATGATTGTGCGACTTCGAGGGCGTGCGCGAGGCCAAAGCCGGTGGCGCCGATCTCGTCGAGCGGAATACCCCCGACCTCGCGTGGCAGTCCTACCGAACGCCCCATGACGGCCCGCATCTGCGCCATCGATATCTCGTTGGTCCCCATGTCGGGCCCGGGAATGTAGTCGCGTACGTCGGCGATCGCCCGCCCGAAGGCGCGCACCAGCGCAGCTTTGTCGTCGGCCGGCATGGCCGGGTCGGCAGCAATCACCGACTTGCCTCCACCATGGGCCAGACCCGCCATCGCGTTCTTCAACGTCATTGCGCGCGCCAGACGAAAGCACTCCTCGGTGTCGACGTCGATCGCCATTCGCACGCCGCCGATGGCCGGTCCGGCCGCGACATTGTCGACGACCAGAACAGCCCGCAGTCCGGTCTCCGGGTCGTAGATCTCGATCACCTTCTCTGGACCCAAGTCGTCGACGAACCGGAACTGGTCTACCACGCTTCTCTGCCTCTCAATCAATCGCTGGCGATACAACGCTCGACTGCTGCGCGAATTCGCGCGGCGTCGGGCATGTAGTGTCGCTCCAATCGCGCGAGCGGCATGACCGTGTCGTAGCCGGTCACGCGCACGATCGGTGCACGCAGATGATACAACCCGGCATCCGCGACACCTGCCGCGATCTCGGCGCCAAACCCCGCCGTGCGCGCTGCTTCGTGCACGATCACGAGCCGCCCGGTGCGCGCAACGGAATCGAGAATCGTCTTGGTGTCGAGCGGCTTCAGCGTGCACACGTCGATCACATCGGTCGAGATGCCCTGCCCGGCGAGTTCCTCGGCCGCAACCAGCGTCTCCTTCATCGACGCGCCCCACGAGACGAGCGTGCAGTCGCCGCCTTCGCGCCGCATCAGACACCGGTCGAGGGGCGCTCCTTCACCATCGTCATCGAACGCCTCCTTGGCAGCACGGTAGATTCGCTTCGGCTCGAGGAACACGACTGGGTCTGGGTCGCGGATGGCGGACAGCAACAGTCCGTACGCCATCTTCGGCGATGACGGAATCACCACCCGCAGCCCGGGTATGTGCGCAAACAACGATTCGGTGCTCTCCGAATGGTGCTCGGGTGCGTGGATACCGCCGCCATAGGGTGCACGCAGCACCATCGGGCACGTCAGCCGACCGCGCGTTCGGTTTCGCAGACGCGAGGCGTGATTGATCACCTGATCGAGGGTCGAGTAGATGAAGCCCATGAACTGGATCTCGGCCACCGGTCGAAATCCTTGCACGGCGAGGCCCACGGCCATGCCCGCAATCAGCGTCTCGGCGAGTGGAGTGTCGAAGACGCGCGTCGGCCCGAACGATTGCAGGAGCCCTTGCGTCGCGCGGAAAACGCCACCGCCGACACCGACGTCTTCGCCGAACAAGATCACGCGATCGTCTTCGCGCATGGCGCGTTTCAGCGCCAGGTTCACGGCTTCGAGTAGCGAGTGCTCAGCCATCGCCCTGGTTCCGAATCGAAGCCAGCATCGCTTCGCGCTGCGCCGCAATCTCGACCGGCAGCTCGGCATAGAGATGGTCGAACATGGTCTCTGGTGGCTGTGGCGGCGTGGCGAGATACGCATCCGCGGCTTGCTCGATCAGTGCGTTACATTCTTCCAGCAGCGCCTTCTCTTGTTCGTCGGTCCAACCGGCCGTTGCAGTGAGGTACAGGCGGACACGGACGATGGGATCCTTTTCCCACCACGGCTTCACTTCGGCCTCGTCGCGATAGCGTGACGCATCGTCGACCGTGGTGTGATCGGACAGCCGGTAGGTGAGACATTCGACCAGGCGCGGCCCCTTGCCAGCGCGGGCGTGCGCAACGGCGTCGCCGACTACCTTGGCGACGGCAACGACGTCATTGCCATCGACCTGCTCACCTTCGAAACCGGCAGCGATCGACTTTTGCGCCAGTGTCGCTGCACCGGTCTGTTCCGCACGCGGCGTCGACAGCGCCCATTGGTTGTTGGTGACGACGAATACGACTGGCAACTTCCACAAACCGGCGACGTTCATCGCCTCGTACACGTCGCCCTTCGAGGTCGCGCCGTCACCGAATACGCATACGGCAACACGCCGTTCATCACGCAGCTTGAAGGCGAGCGCGACACCTGCCGCATGCGGTGCATGACCGCCGACGGTCGCGCTGACCGGAAAGTCTTCCTTCGGTCCCGAGAACGCGGAACCGCGCTCGTCGCCACCCCAGTAGAGATAGATCTCTTCCGGACGAACGCCGCGCTTCAGCTGCAGAGCATGCTCGCGAAACGAGGGTAGCAGCACGTCATCGGTCTGCATCACGTGGCCGATGCCGACGCCGACTGCTTCTTGACCAAGCAACGATGCATACGTGCCGAGCCGACCCGACCGATGCAATGCGATTGCCTTCGCATCGAAGGCACGGGCGAGCACCATGTCGCGATACAACGCACGCAGCGTCTGCGGGTCAGCCAGCGCGTTCGGGAGTGCCATCAGCGGCTTACCGTCGGGCCCGAGATAGGCCGTGTGATGGATCTCGAAGGAAGCGACCGTACTCATTTGACCAGCATAACCATGGACGCGTGTCGTATTGAGTGCGTTTCAAAGCGCATAGCCATCGCGACCTCAGGTCTCGCCGGCAACGCCTTTTTCGTAGGTCGTGTACACGAAGACGCTCGCGTCGAGGTCGGCGAGATGGCGTTCGATAAGCGGCCCGACGTCCTGCCAGTCCAGTCCGCCGACGCCGGTCGCGAGCCGCGGTAATGCAATCGACTCGAAGGCCTCTTCTTCGATCAGTTTGCGCAGCGCCTTCAGCGCTTCGTTGACGTTGTGAATCGTAGCTTTGCCCGGATTTGCGCCATGGCTGGGTGCCGGCGCCTGGGTGAGCAGGCTGATCACACGACGACCGTCCGCGGCCGCCCACGCCCAGATCGTACCCGGCTTCGGATGCGCCACCTGACAGTAGTGACGGAAGTCCTTGTACATCGCGGGGTAGTCCTTGCGCAGGGACAGCGCGAGCCCCTGATTGAAGTTGTCGCCGGGGGCGACGCCATGCGCGATCGCCCGGGCGTTCGACAGGAGAATGTCGCCGGACACTTCGATCAGCATCATTTCCACCTGGTGCGTAGATGACGTCAGTCTGATGCGATGGCCGCGCGTCAGATATAAGTGGGATCCCCGGGTTGAATCGTGAGCCCGGGCGTACGAAGCGAGTTCGGTACGCGGTGAGTTCTTGGCTTACTTCTCCGGCAAATCTGCGGTTCCCGGGACGCCGCGTTCCCTGACCTCCGTGTGGCCGGAATGCAAATGGGTGG
>JBFKCZ010000149.1:0-6550 GCA_041620035.1 Pseudomonadales bacterium | reverse complement strand
GAGGTGCCGGTGAACTGGTGCCCCGCGCAGGGCACGGTGCTGGCCAACGAGGAGGTCGTGGACGGCCGGTACGTCGAGACCGGCGACCCCGTCGAGCGCCGCATGATGAAGCAGTGGATGCTCAAGATCACGGCCTACGCCGAGCGGCTCCTGGCCGACCTCGACCTGGTCGACTGGCCGGACTCCATCAAGCTGATGCAGGCCAACTGGATCGGCCGCAGCGAGGGGGCCGAGGTCGACTTCCCCGTGCAGAACGGCAAAGACGTGGTGCGGGTGTTCACCACGCGTCCGGACACTTTGTTCGGTGCCACTTACATGGTGCTGGCACCGGAACATCCCTTGGTCGATTCGGTGACGACACCTTCGCAGCGTGGGGCGGTGGATGCTTATCGAGAGCAGGTAACCAAGCGCGATCTCGTCGACCGCAAGAAGACCGATAAGCAGAAGACCGGCGTGTTCACCGGCGGCCACTGTGTGAACCCGATGAACGGTAAGGCGATTCCGGTGTGGATCGCCGACTACGTGCTGATGGATTACGGCACCGGCGCGATCATGGCGGTGCCCGGGCACGACGAACGCGACTTCGAGTTTGCGCAGAGCTTCGGCCTGCCGATCGTGCGTGTCATTGCGGGTCCCGGCGATGCGGCAGACACACCGCTCGCCGAGGCGTACGTAGGCGACGGCACGCTCGTGAACTCGGGTAAATTCGATGGGGCGAGTGTCGAAGACGCCAAGCGCAACATCACGGCGCAACTCGCGTCCACCGGTTCGGGTTCGGCGAAGGTGAACTATCGGTTGCATGACTGGTGTGTATCGCGCCAGCGCTACTGGGGGCCGCCCATTCCGATCGTGCATTGCGACGACTGCGGTGCCGTGCCCGTGCCCGAGTCGGAGTTGCCGGTGCTCTTGCCGCGGGTCGAGGACTTCAAACCCGACGATTCGGGCATCAGTCCGCTCGCGCGCGTGAAATCCTGGTTTGAGACCACGTGCCCTTCGTGCGCGAAACCGGCGCGGCGCGAAACCGATGTGTCGGATACCTTCCTCGACAGCGCGTGGTACTTCCTGCGCTATCCGTCGGCGCATCGCGACGACGTACCGTTCGATCCCGACCTCACGCGCAAGTGGTTGCCCGTGCATTCCTACATCGGCGGCAATGAGCACGCCGTCCTTCACCTCATGTACTCGCGCTTCGTGACGATGGCGCTGAAGGACCTCGGTCACATCGACTTCGAAGAGCCGTTCACGCGCTTCCGCGCGCATGGACTCATCATCAACGAAGGCATGAAGATGTCGAAGAGCCGCGGCAACGTCGTGGTGCCCGATGCGCTGATCGAGCAGTACGGTGCCGATACGGTGCGCGTGTATCTCATGTTCCTCGGACCGTTCGAGCAGGGCGGAGACTACCGGGATCAGGGTATCGCGGGTCCGAATGCATTTCTGTCGCGACTCTGGCAAAGCGTGCTCGAAGCGCACGATGCGCCGATCGACGAATCGGTGGAACGCAAGCTGCACCAGACCATTCAACGCGTCACCGAGCAGATTCCCGATCTGCACTACAACACGGCCATCGCCGCGATGATGGAGTATCTCAACGTGGTACGCGCTGGCGGCCGCACGCCATCGAAAGCCGAGATCGCGCCCCTCGTGGTGATGATTGCGCCGTTCGCGCCTCATATTGCGGAGGAGTTGTACGCGCGCCTCGGCCACAACGAGGGGCTCTTCGAATCGGCGCGGTGGCCATCGTTCGACCCCGCCAAGACGGTGGAAGACTCGGTGGAAATCGGCGTCCAGGTGAACGGCAAGCTGCGCGGTCGTGTGACCGTGGCTGCGAGCAGCGATGAAAAGGCCGTCGTCGCGGCGGCGCTCGCCAACGACAACGTGGCGCGATTCGTCGATGGCAAGTCCGTGCGCAAGCAGATCTACGTGCCGGGCAAGTTGCTCAATCTGGTCGTGGGATGAAGCAAAGCTTCAAAGCGCCGCTTCTCATGTTGGTATGCATCGCGCTGACCGGCTGCGGATTCCATCCGCGCGGCAGCATGCCGGCAACGTCGGTCGAATCCGCGCACGTGGTATCCAACGGATCGATTGCGATTGCCGGCGATCTCGAGCGCGCACTGTCCCAGGCAGGAATCGACGTGGCAGCGGATCGCTCCAATGCGCAGCTCACCGTGATCCTCGTGTCGGACCAATCCCGTCGCCAGACGGTGTCTGTGACGCCACAGGTGCGAACCGCCGAGTTCGAGATCGCTCGCGAGGTGACCTTTCGCGTGGAGTCCGCAGCGGGCGAAGTGCTGCTCGATGACCGGGCCATCGCCGGATCGCGCGTGTACCGGGTCGATTCGACCAACCTGGTCGGTTCCCGGCAGCAGGAAGCGCTGCTCGCTACCGAACTCACGCGCGACCTCGGCGCGCAGATCCTGCGCGGCGTCGAGGCGGCGGCGCGGCGATGACCGTTCGACCCCAGGATCTCGACCGCGAACTCGCGCGGCGGCTTGCGCCCGTCTACCTGGTCTGCGGTGACGAAACCCTGCTGATCGAAGAAGCGTGCGATGCGATCATCGCGCGGGCGCGCAGCGACGGGTTCGGTGAACGCGTGGTGCTCGGTAACCAATCGGATTTCGATTGGGGATCGCTCGCGCAGGAGGCGGGCAGCCTGTCGCTGTTCGCCGAACGCCGCATCCTCGATGTGCGCGTCCCGCCGAAGAAGCTCGACAAGGACGCGGGCGAGGCCATTGCCGGTTATCTCGATCGTGCGACCGCGGACACGGTGCTTCTCATTCGCAGCGAGCGCCTGGAAACCCGGCAGCGCAAAGCCGCATGGTTCACGCGCATCGAACGGGAGGGTGTTGCGCTCGTGGCGTGGCCGGTGAAACCGGATGAACTGCCAGGCTTCATTCGCGCGCGCTGCAGGAAGGCAGGCATCGCGCTCGATGCCGATGCGCTCTCTTTTCTGTGCGAGAGCATCGAAGGCAACCTGCTCGCGGCGGTGCAGGAAATCGAAAAAGTGCGATTGCTCTCGCTGCCGCAACCGATCACGGCGGAGGCACTGCGCGCGAGCGTGCTGGATGCCTCGCACTTCGAGACCTTCGATCTCGTGGATGCCGTGTTCGCCGGCGATGGGGCGCGCATTCACCGAATCCTGGTCGGCCTGCGTGCGGCCGGCGAACAACCCCTCGCCATTCTCGGCCTGCTCGTGAGTTGGGTGCGGCGGATGCTGGCCGGCGCGCTGGGCGGTATGCCCCCGGCGCGCATGCGCCTCGTACAGGAGACACGCCGGCGCTTGAGCGATACCGACCTCGAGCAACTGCTGCGCATGGCGATGCACATCGACGGGCAGGTGAAGGGCGTGCACCCCGGCGAGGCGTGGGACACGCTCGAGCGCATGGCGCTCACTTTCGGTGGCGTGCGGATGTAGGCGCGTCGGTCATCGAAGCCTGGTGGGAGGGCCCATTGGAGGTGTCGCAGAAGTCATCGAAGCCATTGTGGGAGCGCCCTTGGGCGCGAACTCTCGGGACCGTTCGCGGGCAAGCCCGCTCCCACAAGCTATATTCGGACCTTCAGCAACACGTCGCGGGCAAGTCGCTCGGCCGTTCGCGGGCAAGCCCGCTCCCACAAGCTCCGTTCGGACTTTTTCAGCACCCTCCTTGGGCGAGCAAAATCGCGGGCGAGGCAACTCACCCCACCGGCTGCACCTTGAGCCCCGTTATCGCCTTCGGCAGTTGAGTGGTGACGATGCGCTGGCCCGACGCGAGTTCCGGCGAGCGCACCAGCACGCGGAACTCACCGCTCGCGGTCGTGTGGTCGCCGATGCGTTCGATGCCGATGGCGCGCAGACGATCCGCGTCCTCTGACTTCTCCACCGCATAGATGCGGTCGTTCTCGTAGATCGCCTGGGGCGGTAGCGCAACGAGGTCGTCCTGCGGTGGCAGGTGCACGTCCAACGTGACGACGCGACCGGTCTGCGCGGCAGCGACCGCGGCGGAATCGATCCTGAAGAACGCATCCAGTCCACTCTGACCAGCCCGCACGTTGGCCGCAAACCGGGTGAGTACCACGGTGTGGGTTTCCCAGTGGGCAACGATCGGGCGACCTTCGGCCACATGGCGCCGCATGGCGTCACGATGCGACTCGGGCACTTGCGCGCGGATTTCGAAACTGTCGGCATTGGCGATCTCGACGAGCGGCACAGCGAGGGAGGTGTGGCTGCCCGGCGACACCAGCACCGCCAGCACCGGACCGTCGAAGGGCGCGCGCACGGTGGCATGCTCGAGATCGATGCGGGCGCGGTCGCGCAGGGCTTCGGCGCGAGCAACACCCGCCTCTGCCTGCGCGATCCGATTGGGGAAGTCGGCGAGCTGACGAAGATGCGTCTCGTAGTCGATGCGTGCAGCACTCGCCTGTTGCACCACTTCGTCGAGCAGCGATTGCGCGATCATTCGCTTCGTGATCAGGTCCTGATGGCGTGCGAGCTTCTTTTGCGATCCCTCATAGACGTTGCGGTAGTCGTCGGACGTGCGTCTTGCCAGTGCGTACTCGGTGGTCACCGATTGCCGGTGTGCGCGCTGATCGGTGAGATCGGCTTCGCGCTCAGCGAGCTGTAATGCCAGTTCCGCGGTGTCGAGTTCGATCAGTACGTCGCCCGCACGGGCCCAGTCGCCTTCGCGCACCAGCACGCGCTTGACTGGCGCCACCAGATCCGTCTGAAGGCGTGCCAGCTCGGCCGATTCGATGCGACCGTAGGCCGTGAACATCGGCGCGAGGCGTGCGGGCGCGATCGTCGTCACGGAGACGGGCCAGGCCTTCTCCGTGCGCGCCTCGGGCGATGAATGGGGGCCGGTCGCAAAGATCGAGGCGCTGATCAGGAGCGAGGCGGTGGCGAACGCAGCACCTGCGAGCAGGTGCCGCGCGCCGTGAGAATGCGGGATGCGGGCGGTGATGCCGTCGCGCAGTCGAGAAAGCAGAATCATGGTGAGGTTCCTTCCGATGTCGCAGAGAGGGGATGCGAAGTGGTGCGATTCAGCGCGCGGTCGCGCAGCGTGCCGATGCGAACTCGGGCGCCTTCGAGGAGCAGCACGAGCGCGGGAATGACCAGCATGACGAGCAGTGTTGCGAGCCCCAGACCGAAGCAGATCGTGACGGCAATCGGTGCGATGTAGAACGACAGCGACGAGGTCTCGAAGATGAGTGGCAAGAGACCTGCGACGGTGGTGAGCGAGGTCAGAACGATCGCCCGGAAGCGCGCAATCACGGCATCGTGCAAGACTGCGCGCAGGGGCCGGCCCGACTCCACGTCGCGTTTCATGAAGCTGATCAGAACGATGGAGTCGTTCACGACGATCCCGGTGAGCGCGAAGAACGCGAGCAACGACATCGCACCGATCTCATAGCCCGTCAGCCAATGGCCGACGATGGCGCCGGTGATCCCGAAAGGAATCGCCATCATGATGGCGAGCGGCCAGAGGTAGGACGAGAACACCCAGGCCAGAATCAGGTAGATGAGTATGAGTGTCAGCACACTGCCCTGTGCCATGGTGGAGAGAATGCGCTCGTCGTTTGCCGATTTGCCCGAGAGGCCGAAGGCGAGGTTGTAGCGGTCGAGCAGTGCGTCCATGTGCACTTCCCTGAGGTCGGCCGTGATCGCCATGGCGTTGTTCACTTCGGGATCGACGTCCGCGAAGATGCGGATGGCGAGCTGCGAATCCTGGTGGCGAATGGTGTCGACACCACGCCGGTTGTACAGCCGCGCGACGTTCGACAACGGTACGAACGCGCCACTCGGCGTACGCACGGGGAACGCATTCAGGCTCGCCAGATCTTCCCGCTCACGGTCGGGCAGCATGACCCGCACTTCGAGTTCGGCCTGGTTCTGATTGAAGATCTGCACGCGCCGCCCCGCGTATGCGGCGTGCAGTTGCGCGCCGAGATCCTCGGAGGTGAGGCCGAGAGCGCGGCCCTGCGGCGTGAGCTCGTAGATCAGCTGATCTTTGCCGTAGGGCAGGTCGTTGGTCACGTTGGAGACACCTTCGTAGGCGTCGAGCAGCTCTGCGACTTCGTCGGCGCCGGCCTTGAGCGATTCGATGTCGTCGCCGCGCAGCACGAGCGTGATGTCGGCCTGACCGTTGTTGGCGCCGCCGTCGACGCCCACCGTGAGCTGTTCGACGTACGCCGGCTGCGTGATCGCGGCCCGCCAGGCGTTGCTGAACTCGAGCGGTGTCGCCGTGCGCGACTCCTCGTACGCATAGGGCGCTTCCACGGACGCGAACTGCCTGCCGGTGACGCGTTCGGTGTTGAACTGTGCCAGGTTCTCACGCGTCACCCAGGTCAGGAGGTTGCCGGCACCCAGCCGATCGGCTGTCGAGTGCAGCGTATCCTCGAGGTGGGTCGTGAACGCGCGCTTCTCGGCATCGGTTGCGGCTGCCGAGTACTCGACGTTGGCCGCGATTTTTTCGATGTCGAACCCGGTGATGAAGTTGATGCCGACGTGTTGCGAGGCGACCAGGCTCATCGCGCAGATCGTTCCGCCCACTGCCGCGCAGATCGTTGCCCCCGG
>JBFKCZ010000148.1:0-6553 GCA_041620035.1 Pseudomonadales bacterium | reverse complement strand
GACGACGCCACCGAGCTGGCTCTATCCGGTGACGCAAGGTGCCACCACGGTGTGGGAGCGATGGGACGGCTGGACCGAATCGCGGGGCTTCGCCGATCCGCAGATGAACAGCTTCAATCACTACGCATACGGTGCGGTGGGCGAGTGGGTGTACGGCACGCTCGGTGGTCTCGAACTCGACCCCGATCTGTCACCGAGCCGCAATGCGTATCGATACGCGCGAATTCAACCGCGACCACCGATTGGTGAGCAGTTCCCCAATGGCGCGCCGATCCGCTTCGCGAGCGTCGGTCTCGACACGATGCATGGCCGCTACGAGGTGAACTGGGAAATCACGGGTGGCGTGTTCCGTCTGAAGGCACGCGTACCACCCAATTGCCGCGCCCGGGTGATTCTGCCGAACGGAGAGAGCACCGAGGTGGTGGCCGGTCGCCACGAATTCTCCCTGCCCCTGGCGACACTCGCGGACGACGGAATTCCCGTGCTGTCGGAAGTGACGGGGCTCGCATCCTGATGGATGGCATTCACGACCTGGGCGGCAGGGAAGGCTTCGGCGCAGTCGAGTACGAGGCGGACGAGCCGACGTTCCATGCGCAATGGGAGCGACGCGTGTTCGGTCTCTACCTGCAGCGCCTGGGCGGTGCCGGGAACATCGACCGCCGCCGGCATGCCATCGAACGCATCGATCCCCGCGCATACCTCGACCACGGCTACTACGGGCGCTGGCTCGGCGCCATGGAGACGCTGCTGTGTGAGGCGAACGTGCTCACGCGCGAGGAGATCGATGCTCGCGCAGCGAGCCTGGGGGCCCGTCCCGACGACCTGGTGGCAGCGCGGCCTTCGACCAAACCCGATGTCATGGGCGACACCGAAGATCCCGGCGACAGCATTCGGCCGTTGACTCGATCCCCCCGATTTGGGGTGGGCGACGATGTGATGACGATGCGCCATGGTGTGCCGGGGCACACGCGGCTGCCGGCCTATGCGCGCGGCCGTCGCGGCTGCATCGTTCTTCACCACGGCGGCTGGGTGTTTCCCGACACCAATGCCCACGGCAAGGGCGAGTATCCCCAACACCTGTACACCGTGGCATTCACTGGCGCCGAGCTGTGGGGTGAGACGGCGGAACCCGGTGTCGTGGTGCACCTCGATCTATTCGAACCCTATCTGGAATTCGACGATGTCTGACGATTCCCCGCAGAAGATCCGCACCGAGGCCATCGAGTCGCTGCTCAAGGAGCGCGGGCTCATCGACGAAGAAGCGATCGACGAGGTGATCGCGATGTACAACGAACGCGTCGGTCCGATGAACGGGGCCCGCGTCGTGGCGCGCGCATGGACCGATCCCGATTTCAAACGCGCGTTGCTGGCCGATGGCACAGAGGCGGTTGCGCCTTATGAGTTCGAGGGCGGGCAGATGGAGAAGCTCGTCGTCGTCGAGAACTCGCCCGGGCTTCACAACGTTGTCGTGTGCACGCTCTGTTCGTGCTATCCGTGGGCGATGCTCGGTTTGCCGCCGCGGTGGTACAAGGATCCGGCTTACCGTTCGCGCATCGTGCGCGAGCCGCGCAAGGTGCTGAAAGAGTTCGGTGTGCATCTGGATGACGGTACTGAAGTGCGCGTGTGGGATTCGAGCGCGGAAGTGCGCTACCTCGTGCTGCCGGAACGTCCCGCAGGAAGCACCGGGCTCGACGAGACTGCACTTGCCGCACTCGTGACGCGCGATGCCATGATCGGCGTGGCACGGCTGTGACCACGGCTTCCGAGATCCCGCTGCACGGGCGGGCGGCGCCGCCGATGGTCAACGGCGAGGTCACGTTCGATGAACCCTGGCAGGGGCGCGTGTTCGGCATGGCCCATGAACTGGCGCGCGCGGGCGTGTTTGCGTGGGACGACTTCCGCGCGGAGCTGATTGCGCGCATCGCGGCATGGGAAGCGGCCCACCCCGACGGCCACGACTATCCCTACTACGACTGCTTTCTCGAAGCGCTCGAACGCTCACTTATCGTCGCCGATGTAGTGGACGTAAAGGGCCTCGCTGAGCGTGTCGCGGCACTGGCAAGGCGACCCCACGACCACGACCATCACCACGATCACCGACACGACCACGACTGAGCCAGCTTCAGCGCGGACGTGTTGCGAAGAGCACCGTCAGCCCCAGCGCCGCCCCGAAGAACGAAGCCGTGAGCGCGGCGCTCAGCGCGTCGACCTGATCGTGACCGGCCGCGACCCACGAAAGCCACCACAGGGTCAACGCGAAACCGAGGCGTCCGGCCGAGCTCTGCAGCGACAGGTAGGTGGCACGCTGTCCTCTGCCGATGCGCGGCGTCACGTCGGCGACCACGAGTACGTTGCCGACCGAAGCGTGCACCCCGCGCAGCACCAGGAGGGGCAGGGCCAGCGGGTGGATCGTCACTGCCATCAGGAGAATCAACAGGGTCTGTCCGAGCGTGAGTCCAAGCAGCGTTTGGACGAGGCCGAAGCGGTCTCTCAACTCGATGCTGTAGCTCGCCGCGACCGCACCCACCCAGGCGATCGCCGCGATCAGAATCCCGCTCAGCCAGGGTGTGTGCGTGAGGTTCGCGCGGCTCTCGCCGAGCGCGGCGGCGAGGTAGGGCTGCGCGAATTCGTAGGGGATGTGAACCAGGATCGTCTGCAGCACCGCGTAGGCGAACAACCAGGCGACGATGGGTGTGCGCAAGTGCGAGAAACAGATGCGCAGGTGTTCGAGGATCTCGGGTGGCCGCGGCTGATCATCGGCTTTGAACGCAAAGGTGCAGTACACGGCCACAGCCGCGACCAGCACCGATGCGTAGTACGCGAACGTCAGGCTGAGCACGGCCAGCGCGCCGCCGCCGAGTGCGCCGACACCGCGCGCGATCATCATGTTGCGATTCAATCTCGCTTGCCGGGCGTCGAACTCGCGGCTGCGATCGGCGGACTCGAGTGTGTCCAGATGAAAGGCGGCGTCGGTGCCCGAGTAGCACGCATAGGATGCTGCCCACAGCGCCTGGGCGAGGGCGTAGACGGCAAAGCTGGGCTCGGCGAACGCGAAGATGGAGAACGCTGCGAGAGAGGCGAGCGCCGAAAGCCGCAGCGTGCGCACCCGGCCCCAACGGTCGGAGAGGTAGCCGCTCGGCACTTCCAGCGCCACGACGGTTGCGTAGTACACGGCCTCGAGCAGCAGTACGTCGCTGACGGTGAGGGCCTGGTTGAAGAACAGGAACCAGACCGCCGTCCAGAAATGGCAGTTGTAGATCGGGACGAAGTAACCGAACAGACGCAGATTGCGTTCGGCGTGCTCGCTCACCCGCTGTGCTCATCCGCTTTCAACAATCGATCGATTCGAGGGACCAGCTCGTCCGGTGCGCCGCGCGCCACGATGCGGTCGGTCTTGGGTTTCAGCTGGTGGTCGTACATCGGGTCGTAGTACCACTCGAGGAGCTGCGCGATCCATGTAAGGTGCGCGGCCGCATCACCGGCTGCGAATGCCACTTCGATCAGATCGCGTAGCGCGGCGTGCCGGTCGCCACCGAGACGCTTCCTGATCCGATCCGTGGCGGCGAGCAGACGGGCTGCCAGCACGTCGCTGGGCGTACCGTCCGCGAGAGGTTGGAAAACATACTCCTGCGCGATCTGCCGTGCGCGCTCGCTGCGCGGCACCTCGACCACCACGAGCGGTGCGCGCTGCATGGCGCGATGCAAGGACTCGGGCACGGCAAGCCGTCCGATGGTGCGGCTCTCGTCTTCGAGCAACAGCCGCGGGTAGCCGGTCCGATGCATGAGATCGATGGCGAGGGAGTTCTCGAATGCAATCGAAGTGGGTTGTGCGTCGAGTGAGCCACCGAATGCCGAGCCGCGATGGTTGGCTGCGGCTTCGAGATCGACGGCGGCGCGGAATCGTTGCAGGAGCACGGTCTTCCCCGAACCGGTACGGCCACCGAGGATCAAGAGCGGTCGTCCCGCGGCCTGTTCGATGGCGGCGATGCAGGCCGTGCGCAAGGCCTTGTAGCCGCCGGCGACTCGGGGCAGCGCAACGCCTTCCTGCAACAGCCACCGTTGCACCGTTTGCGAACGCAGGCCACCACGCCAGCAGTAGATCGCGGCACCCGGATGGGTACCCGCGAACTCGAGCCAGGTGGCCATGCGCGCGGCGCGTGTGGTTCCCGCAACGAGACGTTCACCGAGTTCGATGGCAGCCGTTTGTCCTTTTTCCTTGAAGCACGTACCGACGGCGGCACGCTCGTCATCGGTGAGGAGCGGCAGGTTGACCGCACCCGGAAAGGCGCCGCGCGCAAACTCCGAGGGCGAGCGCAAGTCGATCAGCGGCCTGCCTTCGCAGAGAACTTGCGCGTGGTTTGTGAGCAGGTCGCCGTGCATCAGGGCACCGGGTCGATGATCACCTCACCTTGTTCGAATCGCTCGAGGTGTTCGCGCAGTACATCGACGACGTCGTCCTGTTCCTGGGCCTCGGCGGCGGCAATCGCCTCGCGCTGGACGGCGCGCGCGCGTTCGAAGTCGCCGTTGGCGGCATAGGCGGCGGCCCAGGTGTCGAGGTAGGCGGGATTCTGACGCGCCTCCGCGTCGATACCCATGATGCGGTCCATGATCTCGAGGGCGTATCGCGGACGACGCAGCTTGTCGAAGTGGCTCACCGTAAGTGTCCAGGCGACCTCGTTGATCACGTTGGCATCCTCGGGAGATGCCTTCACCGCCGACTTGAACCAGCTGAGTGCTTTGCGGAAGCTCTGCGAAACGCCAACGCCCTTGGCATTGAGGTTGCCGAGCAGAATCATGGCTTCGGGATCCTTCTCCTTGGCTTCCTCGGCCAGCCAGTCGAGCGCCTGCGGGTCGAACGGTCGCGTTTCGATCCGATTCAGGTTGAAGCGGGCGTACGACAGGCGGGCGCGCCGATCGTTCGCTTCCGCGCCCTTTCGGAAGCTCTCGGCCGCGAGGTCGTCGCTCTGTTCGACGTGGGTGCCATCGCTGTAGAAATGACCGAGCCAGAGCAGCGCATCGGTGTTGCCGAGTTCGGCACTCTGCTTGAGCAGCGGAACTCCGGATGCGACGTTGTCCTCACCGTATCTGCCGTCCAGGTAGAGCGTGGCCAGCGCGAACATCGCTTCGTCGGAACCCAAGGCGATGGCGTGCAGGTACTGCTCCAGCGCGAACTGCATCAGCGTTTCGGTATCGGCCTCGGGCGACTCGCGTGCCTGCACCTGATAGACGCGCGCCAGCATCAGGTTGGCGATGACGTTGCCGGAGCGCGTTGCCGCGCGCAGCCAGTTCACAGCGTCGATGTAGCGCCGCTGCGCCATCAGATACGCACCGATCGCGGCTTGTGCGGCGGAGTCGTCGCGATGGGCGAGCGAACCAATCAGCGTGCCGGGGCTCAAGGCAGGCTCGTCGGTGGTGGCGACGGCGCGTTCGACTGCGCGGTAGGCGAGCGACAGATCGAAGTAGGTTGTGGTGAGACCTCGATTCGCCGTGCGCCCTGCGACGATCAGCAGGAATGCCACGTCGTCGGTGCTGTGGTACATGGAACCCACGGGCACGATGTCGATGCTGCGCAGGTATGCCAGCGCATCCGACGCGGACACGACGGCAAAGGGCGCTTCGCGGGAACCATCTGCAGTGCGCTGCATGCTGTCGCGAATCCGCGTGATCCAGGCGCGATGCACCACACCCGAATCGGACTCGCCCAGGTGTTCGTAGAACTGCGCGAGTGCCAGGTGACCGGCGAGGCTCCCGAAGTAGAGGTCGAGAATGGCGCTGCCGGTACCGCCGAGACGCAGCGGCTCGTCGACCATCTGGCGCAGGGCCTGCTGTTCCAGCGGCGCAAGCTTCTCCATGCGGTCGTTGAAGTCGGGGCTCGCGAGAAACGCCGCCCGCAGTGCATCCGGCGACACTTCGGCGCCGGCGTCGGCCGCCTTGGCGAGCGTCAGATAATCCGGGGGACTCGAGAGGGTTTGGCATCCGACCAGCACGCAGAGCGCGAGGCCGATGGCCAGGCGATGAATGCGCACGCTGGCTCGTACTCCTTACAGCAGTCGCGAGTCTATCCGAAAACGCCATGCGGGATCCGCGAAACCTGGCCGGTGTCAGGCTAGAACCAGCCATGGGCGATTCGCGCTAAACTCGGCCGCAGTGCATGTACGTCGATGGTAGGAGGTCGAATGGCATTGTCATCCAAACTCGAACTGCCCAAGGCCGGTCAGGCGCTGCCTGGACGGGCCAATCCGATGCCGGTGCCGGCGACCCATTTCGTGAACGGCAACCCGATCAAGGCGCCATTTCCGGCGGGTCTCGAGACGGCCGTGTTCGGTCTCGGTTGTTTCTGGGGTGCGGAGCGGCTGTTCTGGGAGATGCCTGGTGTGTACACAACCGCCGTTGGCTATGCCGGCGGCATGACACCGAACCCCACCTACGAGGAAGTCTGCTCGGGGCGCACGGGCCACACCGAAGTCGTGCTGGTGGTCTTCGATCCGAAACGGGTCAGTTACGAATCCTTGCTCAAGGTCTTTTGGGAGTCACACGATCCCACCCAGGGCAT
>JBFKCZ010000147.1:0-6559 GCA_041620035.1 Pseudomonadales bacterium | reverse complement strand
GTCGATGGTGAAGCGAGATTGACGTCGATCTTCTTCAAACTCGCACCCGGCATCAGTGCGTGGGTCTGCGCCATCACCGCACCGCTCACCCAGTCGCCGTTCCTGAGTCCGTCGAAGGCGCTCGCGATGACCTTACCGACGCCGAGCGCCATCACCGGTGCACCCACGGCGATCGTGCCGTGAATGCCATCGCCGTCGAGGGTGGTGCGAATGAACGCATCGATCGACAGGTGAGAAACTTCGATCAGCACCTGACCCGATTCGGGATCGGTGAGCGGCACCGACTCCACCGCGAAGTCGCTCTCTTTCGGCAACCCTTGCGGTCGCTGCTTGAGAACGACACGGCGGTTCACGTCATGCCTCGACATTCACCATGCACGCTTGTGGGAGCGCCTCTGGGGGTGTCGCTGGAACTCGAACGGAGCTCGTGGGAGCGGGCTTGCCCGCGAACAGTGATTCCTTGCGTTCGTTCGCGCCCAAGGGCGCTCCCACAGCCTTCGCGACACCTCCATTCACGCGCCCCCGGAGACGCGAATGCACTGCCCCGTCACCCATTCCGCAGCGGGCGAGGTGAGGTAGAGCACCGCGGCACCGAGATCCTGCGGCGTGCCCAGCCGGCCGGCGGGAAGGCGCAGCATCTTTTCGAGCCGGGGAAGATCGTCGTCCGTCAGTTTCATCGCCTTCATCATGATCTCGGTCGGCACAGCGCCGGGCATGACGCAATTCACGCGTATGCGCGGTCCGAGTTCCTGCGCGAACACTTTGGTCAACATGTTCGTGCCAACCTTGGCGGCGCTGTAGTGGCCGCTGCCGGGCACCACCATCTCGGCGGCGATGGATGAAATGTTCACGATCCGGCCGCCGTCTTCCATGTGCTTTGCCGCAATGCGCGATGCAGACCAGATCGCCGTCAGGTTCAGCGCGATGGTGGCATCCCACTCTTCCCGCGGCAGTTCCATGATCGGCATCTGCAGTGGTGATCCGCCCGCGTTGTTGACCCAGATGTCGAGGCGGCCGAATTCGGTGATCGCTCTCTGCGCCAACTTCTCGAGTGCTACGTCGTCGGTGACGTCGGTGGTCACGGCGATGGCGCGGCCGTTCTCGCTGACGATCTCCTTGGCCACCGCTTCGATTTCGTGCGTGCGCCGGGCCGCGCACACCACCGATGCGCCGGCGGCTGCGAGTACCTTGGCGATACCTTCGCCGATTCCCCGACCGGCGCCGGTCACCACCGCGACCTGACCGCTGAGCCCGAACAGCGCGTCGAGCGTATTCATGCTGCGGGGCACCAGTTGCCGTGGAAGCCGAACGGTACGCGGTGGTCGAGATAGGCGGTGGCGAGCGGCCCCTTCTCGACGTTCTCGGCATCGAGTATCACGAGATGACTCGCCTTGCGGTTCGCGTCGTAGACGTTGGCGAGCAGATACCCCACACCTTCTGCGGCCGACTCCGACTTCGGCACGAAGATCGGTTCGTTCGTCGCGCATCCCGCACCGACGTCGTAAACCTCGTGCTTGCCCGTCTTGTGGTCGACCCGACCGATGCCGTTGAAACCGCCCACGCGGAACTCTGGCTTGTTGTCACAGGCGTAGTAACCGTAGCGATAGCTCATGCCCGTGCGGCGCTCGTCGAGGCGCGGGAACTCGCATGCCGTGTCGTTCAATCGCTCCCACTTGTAGTCGCTGGTGTTGCGAGACAGATCGAAGGTCCATCGCGTCAGGCGCGGCACCGCCTTGCTCGAATCGCCGGGTGTGCCGTCGACCAGCGGGAACAGCGGCGCCTGTTCGAACTCGCAGACATCGCAGGTGATGACGTCGCCCTTGGTATGAGCGTTCATGGGATGGAACACATAGGCCGGATCGCCCTGGAACCATCGCATGTCTTTCACGGAACCGTTGCGCGGCATGATGCCGATGTGCACGCCCTTCTCGGGTTCCCAGGCATACACCGGCGCGCCGCTCATCGCGCGCTCCATCGAACCCGTCAGCGGCATGATCGGGAAGATCACGTGCTCCTTGGTCACCATGAAGTCGTGAACCATGGCCGCGTAGGGGGCTTCGAAGGTTTCCGAGCGAACGAGCTTGCCGGTCTTGTCGACCACGTGAAACGACATTGCGTTCGAGATGAGGCCGTCGGCGTTGTAGCCGAAGAAGAGCATCTCGCCGGTTTCGGCGTCGATCTTCGGATGGGCCGTCATCGGGCCCTTGAGCTTGTCGCCGTAGGTCCAGGGTCCGATCGACTTCAGCGTCACCGGATCGAGTTCGAAGGGCGCGTGCGCTTCCTCGAGCGCCAGAAGTTTGCCTGCATGCCAGACGATATTCGTGTTGGCCAGGCCGTCGGTTTCCATACCGGCAACGCTGGGATCGGAATCCATCGGGTTGAACGCCGCGAACAGTGCCCGACCGGCTTCGTGCTCTTTCTTCCACTTCACCGAGCGTACCCATCGATTCTTGTACGCCACCTTGCCGTCGTGGATGTAGAAGCCGTGGATCATTCCGTCGCCGCCGAACCAGTGGTAGTTGCCCCGCGGCGCGAACTGCGGATTCGGTCCATTGCGGAAGAACGCGCCGTTCAGTTCCCTGGGGACTTCGCCGCGCACCACGAGATCGGGTGCATCGCACTCCATCTGAATCGGCGCGAAGCCTTCGACGAGGTTGGGATGGTTGGGAAATGGAATTGCCATGCGGTCCTTCCTGTAGGTATCTGCTCAGTGAGTCAACGGGGTTTCAAGCCACGCTTCGCCCGTTCCTTGTTCATACGGACCGCATCGCCCTCGAGACGTTCGCCGAGTTCTTCCTCGGTCGCAGTACCGGCCATGTGACGCGCCGCCGTGGCACCGTTGTACATGATCTTCTTCTCGGGGGTCACGGCGAGGACGACGCGAAGCGGGGAGTCGAGCAGGTTGTTGAAGAACTGCACACCCGCTTCGTTGTTGGGATTGAGCTTCTTCGACAAGGCGGGGTAGAACCACTTCTTGGTGGCGTCGTCTTCGTAGATTTCCGCACGGCCCTTGAAGGTGATCGCCCCGCTCGGCAACTTCCCCACGTCGGCATCGCGCGGGTAGCCGCCGCTGCTGACACACACGGAGACGCGGTTGTCGCGACGAATCGCGGCAGCGCGGTGACGATGTGCGGCGAACGTGATCCAGATCTTGCCCTTGTGCCAGACGAAGGCATGAATCACGCCCACCGGCCAGCCGTCCTTCGTCGACCACATCAGCACGCACTCGTTCGAGCGATTCATGAGCTGATCGATTTCCTGATCGGAGAACGGATAGATCGAGACGATCTCGTGATCGGTCGTGTGTGCCATGGTTTCCCCCTGTTCCCATTTTTTGGTGAGTCGGACAGTTTCCGGGGTCCGAGCCCGTCAAGGGTACCCTCGTTTTCGTGAGTTTCGACCCGTCAGCCGACAGAACGCGGGTGCAGCGGGTGGATGAGCCCGAGCTGGGCGGCGATCGCCACGGCCTGAGTGCGGTTGCGGGCGCCGAGCTTGACGATCGCGTTGTCGATGTGAAATCGCGCTGTCGTGGGTGAGCGATGGATGATGTTGCCGATCTCGACGTCGGTGCGTCCGAGCGACGCCCAGGTGAGGCATTCGATTTCGCGTTCCGACAGGCTCGAGGAGGGTGAGGTGCCTTCGTCGTGCTCGGCGCGACGGGCGTACACGAGTTCCATCATGCGGTGCCCGGCAAGGCGCAGCATGTCGCCGTGGGTGGCGAGCACCTTATCGATGTCTACGGCAGGATCGCGGGATATCCAGGCCACCGAGCCGGTGCGGCAACGCGGCAGATGAATGGGTACGGTGAGGCCACCGTAGACTCCCCGTTCCGGCGTCAGGTGCCAGTTCACGGCGGGTCGCGTGCGTGCGGCGCGAATCTCCGCTGCCACCGCGGCGGCATCCCAGACGAAGGGTTTGGTCGTGACCCGGCACACCGCCGCGATGGGGCTCACCAGATACAGGTTCTGATCGACCCAATCCATCTGAAAGGACTCGTCCCACCCGAACACGGTAGCCATGGCGCGTCCGTCTTCGGCGGTCAGCAGCCGGTTGGTGGAATAGTCGTCGATGACGGACGGCGTGGGCAGCCCCACGGCCTCGCCGATATCCATCAGGCAGCGGGCCGCCGCCACCAGATGGGTGGCGGCCACCAGGGCCCGGTAGGCGTCAGCGAGGGCGGAGACCTTTGGCATCGGCTTCAACGCGGCAGTGCGCCCGACAGGGTGGTCACCCCGGCGTCTGCCACAAACTCCTGTCCATTCAGAAACTTAGCCTCATCCGAGGCGAGGAACAGCACCAGGTTCGCGATGTCCTCCGGCCGACCGAGCGTCGGATCGGGGGCATTCTCGCCGGTCGGCGCCGGGGCGAGCCCCGCCGTCACCATTTGCCGCGCGAAATTGGCCACCATCGGCGTGTCGATGGACCCGGGGTGCACCGAATTGCAGCGAAC
Source organism: Pseudomonadales bacterium (assembly GCA_041620035.1). GTDB lineage: Bacteria > Pseudomonadota > Gammaproteobacteria > Pseudomonadales > Azotimanducaceae > SZUA-521. Next base: position 2,109 of record JBFKCZ010000147.1, on the reverse strand, counting down.
ACCGTTTTTGGCACCGATGCAGTAGGCAGCTACCGCGCGGGTGATACCTTCGACTGCTGCCTTGGCGGCGCTGTAGCCCACCACCGGCGCCAGTCCGCGTTTGGATGCGATGGACGCCATGTTGATGATCGAGCCTCCGCCGTTGCGCGCCATCGCCGGGATGGCGGCCTTGCAGCCGAAGAACGTGCCGTCGGCGCTCACGGCCATTTGCCGTCGCCATTCCTCGGCCGATTGAGTGAGGATGGTGCCGGGCAGCACGATCCCGGCGTTGTTGACCAGAATGTCGAGACGGCCGTGCTGTTTCATGACCGCATCGATCAGCTTCGCCCAGGCAGCCTCGTCGGTGACATCGTGGCGGTGGAACACACCGCGAATCTCGGTCGCCACCGCGGCGCCAGCCGGGTCCACGTCGGTGAGCACCACCTTGGCCCCTTCACGGGCCAAGGCGCGGGCGTCCGCCGCGCCAAGCCCCTTCGCACCGCCCGTCACGATCGCGACCTTGCCATCGACCCTGCCCATGCATCCTCCTCAAGTTGGCCAACCCCGGCTGGTCAGTCGCCCCGGGCTCAGCTTGGATTGGTGCGCAATCGTGGCTCTAAATTTGCGCTCTGTCGATGCGATGCGGTGCATGCAGGCCTCGCGGCCTGGTGAGGGTTGTGGTTCGTTGCGGTAGATCAGCCAGCGGCTTTCTTCGGCGCCGCGCTCCCGTCATTCTCGGGCGCGGTCGGGTCGAGGCTGACCTCCGCGACGGGGTCTTCATCACCGTCCCGTGGCAGCAGCTCCGTCTCCACGGCGACCCGAATGGCTTCGGCGCGGCGTTCGGACAGCCCGAGATTCGATGCCGTGCTGGTGAAGTGTTCGAACAGCGCCCGATAGTCCTGTGCCAGCTGGCCAAGCAGCTTCGCGCTTTCCTCGAAATGCGTGTTGACGCCGGCATTCACCGACTCGAGCGCGCCGCGCTGAGTGGACAGTTCGGTCTCGAGGTCGGCGATGCGCTTGGTATCGGCGGCGGTCTTCCGACCGACGACGAAGGCAATGGCGCCTGCGATTACTGTGGCGGCTACGAGGATGGCGACGAACGCCCAGATGGGTAGGGTCATGTTGAACTCCTGGCTTTTTCCAACCGTAACATCCCGTGGCAGGCCCGCGCACGGCGTGAACAACCCGGGCGCGGCGCGGTATGCTGTTTAGGCATTGGTTTCATTTCGATGGGAGGCGCAGTGAAGCGAGGCAGTGGTCTGGCGATCGCCTTACTGGTTTTGCTCATGGCATGCAATCCGGTCGACCGTCGGCCGGGGCTATGGCTGAGTGGCGACGAGGCGGCGTACCCCGGCGACTGGACGTTCACCGACGCCTACAAGGAGATCGCGATCGAGGTCGCGACCCCCTACTTCGTCCCACACTCCGTCACGATCTGGTGCGCGAGCATGGACGGCGTGCTCTATGTCGGTGCCCGCGCACCGGAAACGAAGAACTGGCCGGGCTGGGTGGACGACGATCCCGACGTTCGGCTCGGCATCGACGGCAAGATCTACGACGTCACACTGGTGCCGCTCGATGCATCGAGCGATGCGGAGGAACTGGCGCGCCTCGCACCGAACTACGTGCGCAAGTACGAACTGCCGAGTCAGGCGCCGCCGGGCACGCCCGCTTCGCGTTACTGGCGCGTAACGCCCCGCAGTTGAGGGTTTGGCAGTGACGAACGGCGTATCTGTTGCGCGGCTTGCGACGCTCGAATCGTTTCTGGCCGGCTACGTCGACTCGGGCCGGCTGCCGGGCTGCACATGCCTGGTGTCGCGCAGGGGCGAGGAAGGCGGTTTCTTCCGGAGCGGTCTGCGCGATGTGGCGCGCAAGCAACCCGTCGAACGTGACACGGTGTTCCGCATCTATTCCATGACGAAGCCAATCACCAGTGTGGCGCTGATGATGCTGTACGAGACCGGCGCCTTCGCACTCGACGATCCCGTCGCCCGCTACATCCCCGAGTGGAAGTCACTCAAGGTCTTCGCTTCCGGTACGGAACAGGAGTTCCGCGTCACGGAACCCTCGCGTGCCATGCGCGTGAAAGATCTGTTCACGCACACCTCGGGCCTCACCTACGGTTTCATG
>JBFKCZ010000146.1:0-6626 GCA_041620035.1 Pseudomonadales bacterium | reverse complement strand
CGACGAAGGCTTTCGTCGCCTCGAAGACGTTAGTCGCGCGTTCGACCGGATCCGCAAACGCATCGCGCAACGATCGTGAACGCACCTCCAGACTCAGCGGTATGGTCGGCGACAAGACGCGGAGCAGCTCCGCGAGCGGCAGTCCGCCATCTCCCGGATTCACGCGCCCGTGCAGTGCTTCTTCCAGCAATGCCTCATGGCTTCGCTGCACACCGAGCTCAGCAGGTGCGTCGCAGAACTGGGCAAAGCTGAAGAGATCCTCGTCGACGTCTGCGAGCGCAGCCGGCGTGCTGCCCGCTCGCGCGAGATGCAACGGGTCGATCAGGAGTTTCGCGTTGCGCCGATCGACGCGTTCCAGCACATCGAGTGCCCCGGCCAGATCGTTGATCGCGAATATGGGCAGGAACTCCAGGCACAGGTTGATGTTTAAGCGATGCGCGTGGGCGCACAGCGGCTCCATCAGATCGGCGACTTGCGCGGGATCCGACACGTTGCTCACCACGATCGCTTCGGTGGCACCGATGTCGGCACCGGCATCGAGCAGGCGCTTGTGATCGTCAGTGTCGGCCGGATCGCCGAGCATGATCACCTCGATTTCGAGCGGCTCGACGGCACAGCTTCGAAAGGCATGCTTGAGCTCGCGCGTGGTGCGGTGCGTCCACACCTTGGGGTCGTACCAGACGCCGCACGCATCGAACCCGGCTGCTTCCGCAGCGCGCAGTACCGTGAGCGGATCGAATTCCACCAGCGTGCCCGATGCGAGTGACAAGGATCTCATGGGTGCGCGCGCTGCATGGCGTCAATGCTGCTCTTCGGCAACCGCGTGTGTCATCAACAGATCGAGCGCCACGAATTCGAGCGTGCGCGCGTGGGTTGCGCTCAACACGACGCGCGGTGCGTGCCCTGCCTCGTAGGCCTCCGCCCAGCGCGTCGCGCACAGACACCACCGGTCGCCAGGCTTGAGACCGGGAAAGTTGAACTCCGGCCGGGGCGTCGACAGGTCGTTGCCGACGCGCTGCGAGAAGGCCAGAAAGTCTGCGGTCACTTCGGTACAGACCGTGTGCACGCCAAGATCCGTTTCGTCGGTGCGGCAGCAGCCGTCACGGAAGAACCCCGTGAGCGGCTTCGTGCTGCAGGTTCGCAGCGGGCCGCCGAGGACGTTGACGCCTCGCGGCGCGAAGGGAATCTCTTTCGCCATGCGGCCATAATGCCTGGCGCTGTGGCCATCGCAAGGAGTATGCAAACGTGAGTCTCACCCACGTGTTCGCGGGGAACCCGCTCGATCGCGGCGAAGTCGAACGCCGCGATCCCGCATGGCTCGAATCCGCCTACCGCGATCCGTCGACGCGCATCCTGCCGATGTGGCAGTTGAACGTGCTGATCGAAGGTGAGCCGGACGCGCGGCTCGTTTGGCTGCGCGGAAATGAAGTCGCGCGGCTCGAGATCGATGTCGAGCCGATATTCCTCGGCCTGGATGCCGGCGTCGCGTACTTCGCCCTCGATGTCTCCGAACTCGCCGACCCTGCTCACGAACTCAACCTCGATGAGAACGTACGCTTCGAGGACGCGCGCGCGGCCGCCATGCAGCTGCCGCCAGCGGAAACCGGCGTGCTCGCACAGAGCCGCTCGCAACTCGATTGGCATCGCCGCCACGGCTTCTGCAGTGCCTGCGGCACGCGCACGGACATGACCCGCGGCGGCCACCTCCGCAAATGCGCGGCCTGTGGTGCGGAGCACTTTCCGCGTACCGATCCCGTGGCGATCATGGTGATTACCGATGGCGAGCGCTGTCTGCTCGGCCAGTCCCAGGGCAGGCTGGCCAAGAGCGGCATGTACTCGGCGCTGGCGGGCTTCATCGATCAGGGCGAATCCATCGAAGAGGCCGTGCGGCGCGAAGTGCGCGAGGAAGCCGGCGTGGTGGTGGACGCCGTACGCTATCACTCTTCCCAGCCCTGGCCGTTCCCGTCATCGCTCATGATCGGCTGCCACGGTCGCGCGGTGAGCACTGATATCGTCATCGATCCCACTGAAATGGCCGATGTGGCGTGGTTCGAACGGGCAGACGTGCGGGCGGCACTGGCGCATGAACACCCGACGTTGCGTCTGCCGGGGCCGATCGCGATCGCGCACCATTTGATCAAGGCATGGGCTGCCGGCGAGGTTCACTGGTAGCGCGGTTTAGGGTGTGGGGCGCGCTTGCAGTATGATCCCCGGTCCAAAAACTTCGACTGGGGATCGACATGATCGGTTACGTCACACTGGGATCCAACAATTACGAACGCGCAGCGGCGTTCTACCAGACGCTTCTCGCCGAAATCGGCGCCAAGAAGGTGTTCGGTAACGACCGCATGACGATGTTCGGCACCGGCCAGGGCCAACCCATGCTGGCCGTGTGCAAGCCGCACGACGGCAAGAAGGCGACCGCCGGCAACGGCACGATGGTGGCGCTCAACGTCGGCAGCGAAGAGGCCGTGAAGAAAGTGTATGCGAAGGCGCTCGAACTGGGCGGCACCGACGAAGGCGAACCGGGCCCTCGTGGCACCGGTTTCTTTGGTGGCTACTTTCGCGATCTCGACGGCAACAAGCTGGTCGCATTCAAGATGGGCTGAAGCTGCTCGCTGGCCGCCGATGTGGTGGCTGCCGTAGCATGGACATCAAGCAGCGGGTCATTCCCGCGCACAACGAAGCGCCCGTTCGACGGGCTAGATAGGGAGAACACATGGAAAACGCACAGAAATTCTACATCGATGGCAAGTGGGTGACGCCCCACAGCAAGAAGACCCTCGACGTCCTCAATCCCGCCAATGAAGAAGTGGTAGCGACCATTGCACTCGGCGACCAGGAAGACGTGAACAATGCGGTTGCGGCGGCCAAGAAGGCATTTCAGACCTTCTCGAAAACCACCGTCGAAGAACGGGCGAAGCTGCTGGAGAAGATCATCGCCGCCTATCAGAAGCGAATGCCCGACATCGCTGCCGCGGTAACGAAGGAGATGGGTGCGCCCACGTCGCTTGCCAATGCCGCGCAAGCGCCGGCTGGACTCGGCCATCTGATGTACACATTGAACGCCATGAAGTCCTTCGAATGGGAGAAGGACGTCGGCAAGAACCGCATCGTGCGCGAAGCGATCGGTGTGTGCGCGTTGATCACGCCGTGGAACTGGCCGTTGAACCAGATCGCCGCCAAAGTCGCTCCCGCACTGGCCGCGGGTTGCACGATGGTGCTGAAGCCGACCGAGATCGCGCCGCTCAACGCCATCATCTTCGCCGAAGTGATGCACGAAGCGGGTGTGCCGCCAGGCGTATTCAACCTGGTCAACGGCGACGGTCCGGGCGTGGGCGTCGCGCTGTCGTCGCACCCCGACGTCGACATGGTGTCGTTCACCGGATCGACCCGTGCCGGTATCTCCGTTGCACAGAATGCAGCGCCCACGGTCAAGCGCGTTTCCCAGGAGCTCGGAGGCAAGTCTGCCAACATTCTCCTCGACGACGCCGACTTCCCGAAGGCAGTTGCGCAGGGCATGGGTGCCTGCGTCATGAACAGCGGTCAGTCCTGCAACGCGCCGACACGTATGCTCGTACCGAACTCGCGAATGGAAGAAGCCGCGGCAATCGCCAAGGCAACCGCCATGGCGGCCAAGGTCGGCGACCCGAGCAAGCCCGACACGCAGGTTGGCCCGGTGGTCTCGAAACTGCAGTGGGACAAGATTCAGGGGCTCATCAAGAAGGGCATCGCTGAAGGTGCGAAGGTGGAGTGCGGCGGCGAAGGTCTCCCCGAAGGCTTCAACAACGGTTACTTCGTGAAGCCAACGGTCTTCTCGCATGTCACCAACGACATGACCATCGCTCGCGAAGAGATCTTCGGGCCCGTGCTGTCGATTCTCGGCTACAAAGACGAAGAAGACGCCGTGCGTATCGCCAACGACACGCTGTACGGTCTGTCGGGCTATGTGCAGTCGAAAGACATCGAACGCGCTCGCAGAGTCGCTCGTCAGATTCGCGCCGGCAACATTCACGTCAATGGTGCGGGCGTCGATCCGGGTGCACCGTTCGGCGGCTACAAGCAGTCCGGTAATGGTCGTGAGTTCAGCGTATGGGGTCTCGAAGAGTTCCTCGAGACGAAAGCCATCCTGGGCTACAACGCGGCTTGACCCTATTGTTGGGGATCGCCTGATCCCGTTCGACGAACAAGGCGCGTCAACTGACGCGCCTTTTTTTCCAGTCTTTGGGAGGGTGTCGCGAACTTCATCGAATAGGCTGTGGGAGCGCCCTTGGAGGGTGTCGCAAAAGTCTTCGGAGGTAGTGTGGGAGCGCCCTTGGGCGCGAACGGCTGCAAGCAGATCAATCACTCATTCGCGGGCAAGTCGCTCGGCCGTTTGCGGGCGAGCTCCCGCTCCCACAAGCTCCGATCAAGCTCAACGACACGCACTTGGGAGGGTATATGCGGCTCATCGCAAACGTATTCATCGTTGGTTCACTGATCCTGATCGCAAGCTGCGGCGATCCGCCCGCGCCGCCCCCTGATCAACCAGCGGCCGAGGCGCAGCCGCCGGCGATCGCTATCAACGAACTGCGCGATGCCTACTTCGGTGCAGTGCACGTGCACACGAGCTACTCCTTCGACGCGTTCACCAACGGCACGATCTCGGAGCCGGCCGATGCATACGCCTGGGCGCGCGGCGAGGAAATCCTTGCGAACAAGTCGGGGCTCATGATCAGGGTCGTGGCGCCGCTCGACTTCTATGCGGTATCCGATCATGCGGAAATGATGGGTGTGTTCCGTGAGATGGGGAACCCCGACAGCCCATTGAACAGACATCCGCTTGCAGCGCAGATCACCTCACCCGATGCGAACGTTGCGCTGCAGGCATTCGCGGGCGTACTGCGCGATCTGAGCGCAGGGACCGTCGATCCCGCATTCACCGACCGGGATGTCAGTCGTAGCGTGTGGGCAAAGATCGTCAAGGCCGCGGACGAAGCGTACGAACCCGGCAAGTTCACGACGTTCCCGGCATTCGAGTGGACCTCCAATCCCGGCAAACGCAACCTGCATCGAGTGGTCGTGTTCCGTGACTCTGCCGTGCTGCCCGATCTCGTACTCTCCTCGTTCGAATCGGAAGACCCTGAACATCTCTGGCGATGGATGGACACCCAACGCTCGGCCGGCGCAACACTGCTCGCGATTCCCCACAATGCCAACGCGAGCGATGGCCTCATGTTCTCGTTGAACGGCCACGACGGAAAACCGCTCACCGATTCGCACATTGCGTCGCGGCGCGCCAACGAGCCACTGTATGAAATCAGTCAGATCAAGGGCACGTCGGAGACGCATCCGGCGCTTTCGTCGAACGATGAGTTCGCCGATTTCGAGCTCTGGAACTACACGCTGTCTGCGGATGCGGAACGACCGAAGGAGATGCATGGCAGCTATGTGCGCACCGCGCTGCTCGATGGTCTTGGCTTCGCGCAATCGGGTCGCGGCAATCCCTTTCAATACGGCTTCATCGGCGACACCGATACGCACAACGCGGCGGCGAGCAACGAAGAGTTCAACCACACGGGTAAGTTCGCATTCGAAACGAATACGGGCTTTCGCTTGAACGGCATTGAAGGGCAACCGCCCGGACAGGTTCAGCAGGTGCGGGAATTCAGTTCCGGCGGGCTCGCCGGTGTGTGGGCGACACAGAACACGCGCGAGGGCATTTTCGATGCGATGCTGCGCAAGGAGACTTTCGGTACGAGCGGTCCGCACATCAAGGTGCGGTTCTTCGGCGGCTGGGATTTCTCGCAGGTGAGCCAATCGACCGACTGGGTGCGTGCGGGTTATGCGGGCGGTGTTGCCATGGGCAGTGAGCTCGCGAATGCGCCGGATGGAAAGGCGCCATCGTTCATCGCGTGGGCCTTGAAGGACCCGAACAGTGGCAACCTCGATCGCATTCAAATCGTCAAAGGGTGGGTCGACGCCGACGGTAAGCAGCACGAGAAGACGATCGATGTCGCGTGGAGCGATCGCCGTACGATCGATGAAAAGACCGGTAAGTTGCCACCAGTTGGCAACACGGTGGACATTGCCACGGCGACGTACGTCAACTCGATCGGCGACGCCGAGTTCTTCACTGTGTGGACCGATCCCGAATTCGACCCCGGCCAGCATGCCTTCTACTACGCACGCGTCATCGAAATACCGACGCCGCGTTGGAGTACGCGCGACGCGGCCGCGCTCGGCATCGAGATCCCCGGTGGATTGCCACCGACCATTCAGGAACGGGCCTGGAGTTCGCCGATCTGGTACAGCCCCTAGTTCTAAAAAGGCGTGCCGCAAGAATCATCGAAGCGATTGTAGGAGCGACCCTCGGTCGCGATACGACGCTGATTTCCTAGGAATCGCGAGCAGAGCTCGCTCAAGGGAAAGCAATCGCGAGCGCGGGAATCGCGAGCGTTGGTCGCTCAAGGCTCGCTCCTACACCTCCGGCCTGGCGTTCCCGGCACCTCCAAAGGGCGCTCCCACAGCGTCTTCGCTTTACGGCTACGGCCCATCCGTGACTCCGCGATCGACATGCCATAGCCGAGACGTCATCAGCAGCACGATCAGTATCGTCAGCATGCCGATCGACGGCACCAGCACGG
>JBFKCZ010000145.1:0-6630 GCA_041620035.1 Pseudomonadales bacterium | reverse complement strand
TGATCAAGCCGGCCAAGTTCGCGCATTTCGTATTACGGTGCCGCGACTTGAAGGCATCCGTCGCCTGGTATCAGACCGTACTCGGCATGAAGACCGTATACGGCAACGACTTCCTCGTGTTTCTCACCTACGACGACGAGCACCACCGCCTCGCCCTCGTGCAGGCCCGCAGCCAGGAAAAACCGGCGAGCGGCGCGGCCGGTCTCGACCATGTCGCTTACACGCTGTCGTCGCTGGGCGATTTGCTTGGTACCTACAAGCGCCTGAAGGGCGAAGGAATTCTGCCGGTGTGGCCGATCAATCACGGTCTCACCACCTCGCTCTACTACGCCGATCCCGACGGCAACCGCGTCGAGTTTCAGGTGGAGAACCTGCCGACCAAGGACGAATTGAACGCCTACATGCGCAGCGATGCGTTCGCGAAGAACCCCATCGGTGTGGAGTTCGATCCCGAGGTACTGCTCGCGCGCTACGTTGCCGGAGATTCGCTAACGGATTTACTGAGGCAAGGCTCCGCGCCCAGATAGCGTCGAATTTGACATTTCGCGCACTCGGCGGGCACGATGTCCGCGGGAGGCACTGCGTTACCGGAAGGGGTTCTGCAGTTTTCGGATTGGCGCCTGTTCATTCATTGGAACGGAGCAAGAACAATGATCCGCAAACTGCTCGCTGTGCTAGGCACAGCGTTTCTGGTCGCATTTTCCACGTCAGCAACAGCCGAGACGAATGTCGTCGAGGCGTTCGGCTGCAACTTCGTTGCCGGCAAGACCATGGCCGATCTCGAAGCCGCCACGAAGTACTACGTCGCCGAGCGCTCCAAGATCGCATCGCCACCGCTGCAGAAGATGGTCTCGCGCGTGTGGACCGCGCGGCTCGGCAACGTGCCGGTCGACTTCGTGTGGTTCAACAGCAATCTCAGTTACAAAGAGTGGGGCCAGATGCGCGATGCGCTTGCAGCGTCCGAAGTCGGCGCCGCAGTTCAAGCGCGCTTCGATGCGGTCGCTACTTGTCCCAGCTCGGGCCGCTACACGAACGAAATGCTGTTCATGAACCTCGACACCAAACCGTTCAAGGACGACGGTGGCGTGGTGTTGGAGTCGTTCCGCTGTCGGCTGCATCCCGGCAAGACGATCGCCGACTCCGATAAAGCCCTTGCGGTGTGGAAGCCGGTGTTCACGAAAGCCGTAGCGGCCACTGGCGCGTCGTCGTTCGTCGGCAGACGGTTCCCGATCATCTCGGGATTCGACTTCGATCTGAGCTACCTCGCGGTCTGGGACGAAGCCACCGCCTACGCGGCCGGCAACGAAGCCTATCGCGCGGACCCCGATGGCGCGAAAGCCGATGCGTTATTCGCGGCCGCACATCGCTGCGAATCCGCGCTGTTCGACGCGCGCACACTGGTGGCCGAACCGCCGGCGGCCAACTGACGGGTCATCGAAGCGGGGCAACTCTGGTCGGGTCCGGCGCGACGGCGACCAGAGTCTTGCCGAAGTTGCCGCCTTCGAGCATCGCCGCGAACGCCTCGGGCGCGCGTTCGAGCCCTTCCCATATGTCCTCGCGGTAGACAACTTTGCCGCTCGCGAGCCAACCCGCCATTTCGGAGAGAAATGTCTCCTGATACTTCTCGACGAAGTTACCAACGAACAGGCTATGGGGTGTGACTTCCTGGCGCTCGAAAGTAGGTTGTCCGGTCGCCATCCAGACATCCGCCGCATTGCGCCCGTCGGTGTTGCCGTACTGGGAGATCATGCCGCAGATGGTGATGCGTGAGCGCCGGTTGAGGAGCGGCAGCACCGCCTCGTACACCTTGCCACCGACGTTTTCGAAGTAGATGTCGATGCCGTCCGGACACGCCGCCGCAAGCTGCGCGGGGAAGTCTTCCGCGCGATGGGAAACCGCCGCATCGAATCCGAGCTCATCGCGCACGAAATCGCACTTCTCCTGCGTGCTCGTGACGCCAACGACGCGGCAGCCGCTGATGCGTGCGAGCTGCCCTGCCACCTGACCCACGCCGCCGGACGCGGCGGACACGACGACGGTCTCCCCGGCCTTGGGCGCACATTGCACGATGAGGCCGGAATACGCGGTGAGGCCGAGCATGCCGAGCACGCCGACCGCCGTCGATATGGGCGCAACCTTCGGATCGATACGCCGCGGGTGCATGTAGCCGAAGTGATCGATGCCCTCGCCGGTGAGGCCGAAGCGCTGCCAGCCGTTGGTGTTGAAGACGTAGTCACCTTCCTGCCACTGCGCATGCCGGCTCTTCACCACCTGCGACACGGTTCTGCCATGACAGACATCGCCGGGCTTTTCCGTGCCGCTGCGGCGACGCCCCCACTGATACGGATCGAGCGACAGATACACGGTACGCGTCAGCGCCTGCCCGGCGGCGGGCTCGGGCATCGCGGCTTCATGCCAGCTGAAGTCCTCCCGCTGCGGCCAACCCGCGATGGGTTTGCGCGCCAGGCGCCATTGCTCATTGTTCATGCATTCTCCTGTGGATCCACCAAGCCTTGTCGCCTCGCCGCGCCAAGACTACCGTGCAGGCAACCACTATGGGAGAACACCATGCCGTATCAGGACATCGAACTCGAGATCGACGACCCGGTTGCGTTGATTCGGCTCAACCGGCCGGAGAAGCTCAACGCCTTCACCTACCACACACTCGGTGAGATCCGCGCCGCCATCGACAGCGCCGCGGCCGATCCGCGGGTGGTCGGTATCGTGATCACCGGCAATGGCCGCGGTTTCTGCGCGGGACTCGACGCGCAGGTGCTCGCGGAAGTCACCCAGCGGGCTCCCGCTGCTGCGAGCACGGCCGACAGCGATGCCCTGCCCGGCATCTTCAGCTACCTGCTCGAGGTGCCGAAACCCGTGATCGCGGCGGTGAACGGTGTCGCCGCTGGCGGCGGGCTGATACTCGCGCTGATGAGCGACCTGCGCATCGCATCCGACCAGGCGAGTTTCACCACGGTTTTCTTGAAGCGCGGTCTCATCGCCGAACACGGCTCGAGCTGGCTCCTGCCGCGTCTGGTGGGCGTTGGCCGATCCCTCGATCTGCTGTGGATGAGCGATAAGATCGATGCGCAGACCGCGCGCGAGATCGGGCTGGTCGAACGGGTCGTCGAACATGGAACACTCGTGGAGTCCGCGCGCGACTACGTGAAACGGTTGGCGAGTGTGGCGGCGCCCAAGGCGATCGCGGAAACCAAGCGGCTGCTGTACCGGCATCTCGGCGTCGGATACCGGGAAGCGTTGCGCGAAGCCGACGTGTCGCAGAACCGGTTTGTCACAGCACCCGACGCAGCCGAAGGCGCCCGGGCGCTGCTCGAGAAGCGCTCACCGCGCTTTTCGCGCATCGGCGGTTGAACGCGACCTCTGTGGGAGCAGGCTCACCCCAACACCCGGCGATTCGCGCCCAAGGGCGCTCCCACAGTGACTCCGATGACTTTAGCGAATCAGAGCACGCCGTCCCACGCCGCGCGTTCTGCCTCGAAGGGCGCGTTCTCCACGGCACAGCGGCGCCCGAACAGCATCGTCGCGCGCTGTGTTGCATCGTAGGCGGGCCATGCGCCGATGCCCGCGTGACCCGGTTCGCCCTTGCGCACGAACCCGATCCAGGCATCCATCATCTGCCCAGAAAGGGTCTCCACGGCCTGACCCTTGCCCGCGAACTTGTCCTGGGTGGGCGCATCGAGCGTACCGAACACGAACGGCAATTCGAGCGCGTGGCAGGCACCCAACGCCCCACGGCGCGCCGGTGACTCGAAGACGAACAGATACATGAACGTATGGGGTTGATGGGGTCGCTGCGCCTCGGCAAGCCGGATGGAAGGAATGCGGAACATCTCGTCGCCCTGTATGGCGTCGAGGAGATCGAGGTTGGCTGCCGGTAAACCGAGCGCCTCGCGCGACTTCCGGTACACCGCAACGAGCTTGTGCACATGGGGTGCGGCACGCCGCGGCAGCACCGCGCCGAGACGTTCGATGAGTGTGGTTTCGTCGATCGCCTCCCGCGGTACGCTGGCATTGAAGAGCTTCATCTCGTCGCGGTTGCTGCCGATCACGAGTTCGATGTCGCGCGCAGCACCCTGACCGACTGCGGCGAGCGGCTGCTCCGGCACCGTAGTGCCATCGACGATCGGGGCAAAGGCCATCCCGTTGCCGCTCGTCGCCACCGCGAGCTGCGCCCGGAGCAGGGCCTCCGCGGGCACATCGCGAATCTTGACCGCGTTCTTCTCGGAGATCGCGAGCTTCTCGAGCAGCGCCGCGGTGACCTTCGCGCCGGACTCTACGGTGCCGATGCGATTGGCCGCACCGCTCTGCAGAATCGCGCGCCGGAACAAGCCACGCGCGGCGGGCATCCCCAGGAGCGTCGCCGCCGCCATGGAACCCGCCGACTCGCCCGCAACAGTGACGTTGTCGGGGTCGCCGCCGAAAGCCGCGATGTTCGCCCGCACCCACTGAAGCGCGGCGATCTGATCGAGTTGCCCGGCGTTCGCCGTCGCACCCCAATCGCCACCGCCGTGGGCGCCGAGGTACAGATAGCCGAACGCCCCGAGCCGATAGTGAATTGCGACCACCACGATGTCGCCACGGATCGCCAGCGGTGCGCCGTTGTACAGCGCCTCCGAGCCGGAGCCGAGCACGAACCCACCGCCGTGAATCCAGAACAGTACGGGGCGCTTGGCGCCATCGGCCGCCGGCGTGTAGACGTTCAGGAACAGGCAGTCCTCGTCGCGCGGACCACTGGCGGCCATGCCAGGCACCGGGTGCGTGCCCTGAATGGCTGCGAATCCGAAACTCGTGGCACTGCGCACCCCCGACCACGAGGGTGCAGGTTGTGGCGGGCAGAACCGGCGCTCGCCCGTCGGCGCCAGTGCGAAGGGAATGCCCAGAAAAGCCTGATGGCGATCGAGTTGCAGACCTTCGATACGGCCGTGCGCCGTGGCAACGACGACGCCCAGCGCGGAGCCACTTGCTGATTCACTCATCCCGCTCTCCCCTGTGTCCGAGGCGCGATTACAACAGAGGGGTTGGGGCGGCGTAAAATCGGCTATGGATGAACGCCCACCCCTCCAGTTCGCACTCGTTTGCCCGCGATGTATGGCGCGACACGCGTAACGCGGCCAACGAAGCCTACGTAACCGGCACGTTCACCACTACGAGACGGGGCTACCGCAGTTGTAGGGAGCCTGCCAGGTACCTCGACATCGCCGTGCTCGTCGCGGAGACTCCAGATACGGAGGTGTCCCGATGAGCGATCTGTCCAAACCCATCAACCTCGCTTCCGCCGAATTCGCGCGGAACAAGTACGAGTGGTACGAACGCATCCGCGAGGAACGGCCCGTGCATCAGGCCAAAGTCAGCGTCATGACCGTGTATACCGTGGCGCGCTACGAGGACTGTACGAATCTGCTCAAAGACCCGCGCGTGTTCAGAAATCGCACCACTGCAACCGGCGGCAGTCGATTTCCATTCCCGATGCCAAAGTCGATCAAGCTCATCGCCGAAAGCATGATTCAGGAGGACGACCCCAACCATCGCCGCCTGCGCGAACTGGTGCGGCGCGGGTTCCGGCCGCAGGCGATCCAGGCACTCGAAGCACGTATCGAGGCTTACGCGCACGAACTCCTCGATGAGCTGGAAGGTGCGCGCGAGTTCGAGTTGCAATCGCAGTACGCGTTGCCGATTCCCATGCGCATGATCAGCGACATGATGGGTGTGCCGCACGATGCGCTGCCGAAGTTTCAGGAGACGTTCGGTGTCCTCACCAAAGGCTTCAGCGGCTTGCGCATGCTGCGCACGTTGTTCTGGGACCTGCCGGCCTCGGTTCGGTTCGTGCGCGAACTGATCAACGAAAAGCGCAACCACCCCGCCGACGACATCCTGACCGGACTGATAGAAGCCGAGGACAAGGGCGACCGGCTGACCGACGACGAACTGCTGGCGATGGTTTTTCTGCTGATCATCGCGGGCTTCGAAACCACCGTGCATCTCATCACCAATGGCGTGGTGACGCTCCTCGAACATCCGGATCAGCTGCAGCGCCTACGCGACGACCCGAGCCTCATCGATGCGGCGGTGGAAGAGATCCTGCGCCATCGTGGACCTGTGCACAGCACCAAGCCGGGCTATGCCGCCGAAGACATCACGTTGCATGGCGTGACCATTCCGAGGGGCAAACCGATCATGCCGCTCTTTGGCGCGGCCAATCACGATCCACGCGTGTTCGACGATCCCCAGGTGTTCGACATCGCACGCAATCCCAACCGCCATCTCGGCTTCGGCCACGGCGTGCACTTCTGTCTGGGTGCGCACCTCGCCCGCGCCGAAGCGCGATCGGCGCTGCGCAACCTCATCGAACGGTTTCCGGATCTGCACCTGGCCGTCGACGCTTCGAAGCTCGAACTTCAGCACATGCCGGGATGGCATCGGTACAACGGTCTGCCTTTGCGTGTGGCGGCCTAACGGGGCTCGCCCGCGAGTTCGCGCCCGAAGGGCGCTCCCACTACGGCTGCTGGCTCAGGACAACGTGATCACTATCAGCTTGCCGTTCAGCCAGTCCGGCAGCCACTTGGGCACGGTGGGACGCAGGCGTTTGAAGACGTCCTTCGTGTAGGCGGGATC
>JBFKCZ010000144.1:0-6631 GCA_041620035.1 Pseudomonadales bacterium | reverse complement strand
CGCTACATCCGCCATGGCAGCCGCAGCGCGCTGCGCGATCTCGTCGATCAGCGCATCGTCCATCACCGTCGACAGCACGATCATGCCGCGCCCCGCGGGCATCAGGCCGTGATTCATCGCCGCGAGATGGAACAGCGCGATCGTTGCAGCGTCTTCGCGCACCGGCGTCGCCTGCGGTGCCTGCTTGGTGAAGAAGAGGTTCAACAGCGAGCCGGCACGATTGATCGACAGCGGCAACGACAACTTGCCTGCGGCGGCAGTGAGCGAGTCGGCCAGCCGAGTTGCGAGTTCGTCCATGCGCTCGATCCGCGCGGAAGTGAGTTCCCGCACCGATACGAGACCCGCGGTCATCGTCACGGGATTGGCGTTGAACGTACCGGAGTGCAATGCCCGGGGCGCTTTCGGATCAAAGACCTTCAGATACTCGAGCCTGCCCCCGACCGCACCGACGGGAAAGCCGCCGCCGATCACTTTGCCGAACATGGTGAGATCGGGGTCGATGCCGAGCAGCGACTGCGCGCCACCAGTTGCGAGACGAAACGCGATCACTTCGTCGAGTACGAACAACGCGCCTCCGGCTTTCGCAGCCGCCTGCACACGCTTCAAGAACTCGGGCGCGGCGCGCACAACACCGCCCGCCCCCATCACGGGCTCGAGAAAGACAGCCGCGATCTCCTCCCCGTGCGCGCGCAGGATCTCTTCGAAGCTCCCCGCGTCGTTGTAGTTGCCCAGGTAAGTGTTGTCCGCACCATGCGTGAACAGATCCGGAAACGAACCCACTTCGAATTCCATCAGACTGCCGTGGTAACCGAAGCGCGCCATCAGCACTTTGTCGCGACCCGTGACCACGCGCGCGATCGTCAGCGCCAGCATGCCCGCCTCGGTGCCCGAGTTGGCGAACCGGATGCTCTCGACCGACGCCACTCGCTCGATCAATGTCTCGGCAAGTTCGTTCTGCCAGCGGTTGTTGCCGACCCACGCCGTGCCGAGTTCTACCTGACGCGTCACCGCTTCGACGATGGGCGGATACGCATGACCGTGCGCAAGTGACGTGTAGTTGTTGAGCAGATCGATGTATTCGTTGCCATCGATGTCGATGAGGCGCGTACCCGACGCCCGCTCGATCATGAGCGGATACGGATTCCAGTACGCCGAGCCGCGCGAGTTGCCGCCCACCACACTTTTCACCGCGCGGTGATGGGCCGCTGCGCTGCCCGGCGTGCGCTGCCGGTAGGTTTCCAGGATCTTGCTCATGCGATTGTCTCCCCGACGCCGTGACCATACTCCTTCGCTTGCGAGCCGAAAACCTGGGGGCTAGATTCAGGATGCCATGAGCCGCAAAGCCCTCGTCGGGCCGAAGCAGCCGAGGCCCGCAGCGCCCCTCGCGGGCGTCACCGGGCACGCGGTTGAGCGCGGCGCAATGTGGCCTCTCCGGCACCATCGCAACTTGCAGCGATTCGTCGGAAAGTGGCCGTGCCCGCTGCAAGTCAAGGGTGTCCCAACCACAATGCCGCACAGCGTTGCCTTGATCACGACGATCGCCGCCGCGCTCGGATTGGCCCTGGTGCTGGGTTTCTTCGCCGCTCGACTGAAACTCCCGCCGCTCGTCGGTTACCTGATCGCCGGCGTAATCATCGGGCCATCGACACCGGGATTTGTGGCCGACCTCGAGCTATCGCGTCAGCTCGCCGAGATCGGCGTCATCCTGTTGATGTTCGGCGTGGGGCTGCACTTTTCGCTGGCCGATCTGCTGGCGGTTCGCCGCATTGCCGTACCCGGCGCAATTGTTCAGATTCTGGTTGCGACGTTGTTCGGTATCGGTGTGACATCGCTGTGGGGCTGGAGCCTGGGCGCCGGCATCGTGTTCGGCCTCGCGATCTCCGTCGCGAGTACCGTCGTGCTACTCAGGGCGCTCGAAGACCGCGGCATCCTCGACACGGTGAATGGTCGCATCGCGGTGGGCTGGCTCGTCGTCGAGGACCTCGTAATGGTCCTGGTCCTCGTGCTGCTGCCCGCCCTCTCCGGATGGCTTGGCGGCGACCCGCCTGAAGGAGTTGCGGCCGAAGTAGCGGACGGCAACGTACTGTTGACGCTCGCGATCACGCTCGTCGAGGTGTCGGCATTCGTCGCACTGATGCTGGTAGTTGGCCGGCGCGTGTTTCCGGCCCTCCTGTGGCAGGTCGCCCGAACCGGGTCTCGGGAACTCTTCACGCTGTGCGTCATTGCGGCCGCACTTGGCATCGCCTATGCGTCCGCTGAACTGTTTGGCGTGTCCTTCGCACTCGGTGCCTTTTTCGCCGGGCTGGTGATGCGATCATCGGCGCTCAGCCATCGCGCCGCGGCCGAATCGCTGCCGTTGCGCGACGCGTTCGCCGTGCTCTTCTTCGTCTCGGTCGGCATGCTGTTCGACCCCGAGACGCTGATCAGCGAGCCACTGCGCGTAGTCGTGGTGGTGGCAATAATCCTCGTTGGCAAGTCGCTGATCGCTTTCCTGCTCGTACTCGCCTACCGCTACCCGCTCAACACCGCACTGACCGTGTCGGCCGGTCTTGCCCAGATCGGTGAATTCTCCTTCATCCTGGCCGGGCTCGGCGTGCACCTCCATCTGCTGCCCGCTGAAGGTCACGGCCTCATTCTTGCCGGCGCACTCATCACGATCGCGCTCAATCCCTTCGTCTTTCGCGCAATCGAACCAGCCCTGACCTGGATACGCTCCCGATCAAAGCTAGCCCGGGCACTGGAGCGCTCCGATGATCCGCTGGCGGAATTGCCGGTCACGGTCGACCAGCGACGGCTCAATCAGCACGTCGTACTGGTGGGTCATGGTCGGGTCGGTGGTCACATCGCCGCCGCGCTGATCGAAAACAACACCCCGTTCGTAGTCGCCGAGGAAAATCGCGACTACGTGGCGCGCTTGCGGGAACGGGGTATTCCTGCGGTGTCCGGCAATGCGACCGATCCGGCGGTGCTCATCCAGGCACACATTGCAAGGGCTCGCTTTCTGGTCATTGCGTCGCCCGACACGTTTCAGGCGCGGCAAATGATCGAGATCGCACGCACGCTGAATCCGGCGATACGAATCATCGTGCGCGCCCACAGCGCCGAGGAGTCGACACTATTGCAGAAGGAAGGCGCCGGTATGCCGTTTATTGCCGAACACGAGCTCGCGCTCGCAATGACGCGCCATCTGCTCGACGTGATCGCAAGCGAAGGCCAACAGCACTGATGTGACGTCGCCGAGTTACAGGTAGTACGCCAGCACGTAACCGGACAACAGCGCTCGCGGGCGAACGACCGCCTGAGCCTGGAACTTGCACTTCGCTATCTGTCGGCATAGGTTTTTCGCGATTGTCAGCAAGCGTGCGCGAGAGCCGTGAAGCATCGCCAACTCACCGATCTGCTGCTCGCATCCGATGACGCCTCCGTCATCTGTAAGGTACGCACCGGCGTACTCGACGAAGATCCGAACTCGCGCACGATCCAGCAGTTGCGGGTACGTATTCGCAAAGGCCGCATCGTCAAGGCGCTGCTGTCGAGACGCGACGCCAACGGTCGCATCGCCTCCAAGCGCAATGTCTACGACAAATGGCAGGGCGCGCACTGGGTGTTCGCGGCCCTCGCCGACATCGGCTACCCCGAGGGCGATGCGACATTGGAGCCCCTGCGCGACCAGGTGTTCGAGTTCTGGTTGCGCGAAAGTTACTTCGAAGAGTTCGAGGCACGTTCGCGCGCCAGCGCCTACGGCCGCCCGGGCGTTCCCGTGATGGAAGGTCGTCATCGACGCTGCGCATCGCAGCAGGGCAATGCATTGCTCAGCGCCGCCCGGCTGGGCCTGCTCAATGACGAGAGCAAGCGTCTCGTGGAACGGCTTCTGTACTGGCAGTGGCCCGACGGCGGCTGGAACTGCGACAAGAACCCAACCGCGGATTCGTCATCGTTCATGGAAACCGTGCTGCCCATGCGTGGCCTTGCGGAGTATGCAAAACAGAAGAAGCATGCGGCCGCCGGGAAAGCCGCACGTCGCGCCGCCGAGGTGTTTCTGTGCAGGCAGCTGTATCAGCGGCAATCCAACGGCAAGGTGATCTCGCCATCGTTCGTGGCGCTCCACTATCCGAACTACTGGCACTACGACGTGCTCGCGGGATTGACCGCCATGGCGGAAATGGATCTTCTCGGCGATCGACGCTGCACCGCCGCACTGGATCTGCTGGAAGCGAAGGAACTGCCCGGTGGCGGCTGGCCCGCGGAAGCCCGCTACTACAAGACGTCGCGCGAGCTTGCCAACGGCAACGACTACGTCGATTGGGGCGGCGCCAGCAAACGCGTGATGAATCCGTGGGTCACGGCCGATGCGCTACGCGTGCTGCATGCAGCCGGCCGGCGCTAGGAAAATCCGATCGACAGCAGGTTCTCGAGCGGCTTGTACAGTTCTTCCAGATAGGTGATGTCTGCCTGCTCGAGCACGATCTCGGTGGCGCCGACCAGCTGATCGAGTTGCTCGATCTTCGATACCCCCACCACCGGTGAGCACACGCCCGGCTTGCAGAGCAGCCATGCGAGCGCGATCTGCGCGGGCGTCTTTCCGTACTTGCGCGCGACCTCGACGACACGACCCGCGATCTCGAAGTCGGCCTCGCCGCGGTAGAGGCTCTCGGTACGCACGCGATCGCCGCCCTTCGATCGATCCGTGGACCCTTTATCGAAACTTCCCTTGTACGCACCGGTGAGAATGCCGCGCGCAAGGGGCGACCACGGCGTCAACGCCACGTCGGTTTTCACGCAGTAGGGATTCATCTCGCGCTCTTCTTCGCGGTAGATGAGGTTGTAGTGGTTCTGCATGGACACGAACTCGGTCCACCCATTCATCCGTGCTGTGAGCTGCAGCTCGGCGAACTGCCAGGCGAACATCGACGAACCGCCGAGATACAGCACCTTCCCCGCCTTCACCACATCGTGCAGGGCTTCCAGTGTTTCTTCGATCGGCACCTGCGCGTGACCGGGCACACCGTGCGGATGACGGTGAATCACCAGCTGATCGACGTAGTCGTGACCGAGGCGCGCGAGGCAGCGATCGACACCTTCCATGACATGCTTGCGCGACAGGCCGCCCTGATTGGCGCCCGAACCCATCGGCATGGCGATCTTCGTGGCAAGCACGTAGCGATCCCGCGGCAGCAGTTCCTTGAGCAACGCCCCGACAACCTGTTCGCTCGCGCCGATGCCGTAGACGTCGGCGCAATCGAAGTAGGTGATGCCTTTATCGATGGCCGCCTTGAAAATCGGTCGTGCATCTTCCGTGCCGAGTGTCCAGTCGCCCTGGTGCCCCCTGCCCGGCTCCCCGAAGTTCATGGTGCCGAGGCACAGCCGGGATACCCGCAAGCCACAGTTCGCGCCGAGTTGGATGGGTTTGAGCATCGATTCGCTCCGTTGTCGAAGTCACTTTGCGGACCATGGTATGTCCGTTACCGTCACGGTGCGAGCCCGGCGAGCGACACGAAACGCTCGTCAGGTCACCTCAGTCAGCCTGTTGGCAATCAGACCAATGAAGCAGAGAATGATCGCGGGGGACAACCGGTCTCCCAACGACCTTCCAACGGCGATCGACGTACAGCATTTCGCTCGAACTGGCTTCTCGCTGGGCCCGGTTTTCCACAACTGCGTCCACTGAAAGGGAGCGAAAATACGTGAAACGTCTGACTGCTATCGTCTGTTCGTTGTACGCCTGCGTCGCACTCGCCGCCGAGGCGCCGCCGCAGAGTCCGCCACCTGGGTACACTCAAGTGTTCGCCTGCACGCTGCGCGACGGCAAGACCATGGACGACCTCTGGGCAACGATGGAGTCGTTCGCCACGCCAGAGGTAGTTTCGACCGGCGCCGGCGACCCCGGCTTCTCGATCTTCATGTGGGCACCGTTTCGCACGGCGGCTCCATACGACTTTGTCTGGGGGGTGAACAGTTCGAGCCTGGTGCAGCTTGGCAGAGGCCTCTCCGAGTATCTCGCGGGGCCAACCACGCCCGCGATCGAGGCGCGTTTCAACGACACTGCCGAATGTATCGCGGGCATCGTCATGTCGCGCCAGACCCGCATGGGCTCAATCGGCAACACCGCCGATAGAGAGGTCGACGCCATCGTCGAGACGCTCGCATGCTCTTTGAACGACAACGCGGCACCGGACGCGCTCGACAAGGCGGTAGCCTTCTGGAACACGCAGGTCGACAAGATCAACTCACCGTCGCTCAAGAAGTACGGGGCGTGGCTGTGGTCTCCCTATCGCGGCGGCACGGGTGACTGGGACTTCATGTGGGTAGGCGCATATCCGGATCTCGCGAGTTGGGCGCAAGGTGACACGGATTACTACGGATCGAAGGAAGGACAGGCCGCGGAAGCGCGCTTCGCCTCGACCGGAGCATGCCCCCGAACGAGTCTGTGGTTCGGCTACTGGATCGTTGCGCCGCAGGCCTGACGAGCCTGTGGTGCCACCGCCGGCGTTTTGCGCCGGCGGTTTTCTTCGCGCCCCGAGTCACGACTTGCTGAATCTTCGCTTGGGCTGAACCTGCGCAACCGACAACAACGATTCCACACAGTCGCGTATGGATTCATCGAGCGGCCGGAAAGTAACCGACGTCACGG
>JBFKCZ010000143.1:0-6644 GCA_041620035.1 Pseudomonadales bacterium | reverse complement strand
GGCACGAGGCTCGAATGCATCACTATCTGCGCGGCCCTTTTAACTCGTCAGATGAATCGACCCACTTCGAGATCCTGTCTCGGTATCCAGCTACCGGCTACGACAGCGTGACTACCACCAGCTTGCCGTTCAGCCAGTCCGGCAGCCACTTGGGCACGGTGGGACGCAGGCGTTTGAAGACGTCCTTCGTGTAGGCGGGATCGTCGAGCACAGTCACGGCATGCCCATGCAGGGTTTCACCGCGAATCAGCACCGACACGGGTGCGCCACCATCGCGGAATGCACGCCACCACGGCCCATCGGCACCGATGAAGACCTTGTCGCCTTCGCGCAGATAATTGACGGGGATCGCTTTGCCGTCTGCGAACGTCAGCAACGTGACGCGCGCGGCACGTTCGCCCTGCGGGTTGTTGCGCAGTTCATCGACTACCCGCGGATTGGCGAAATACTTCATGTTCACCACGTACGCGGCCACGAGCACCAGCAATACGGCGATGAGCCCCAGCAGAACTTTCAGCACCATCAGACGACACTTCGGTGGGTGTGCGGCCGGAAGTCGGTGGCATTGGCCCTGTCGTAGTAGCGCACCGCCACCGCGCGTGGCGGCACCAGCGCATCGATCTTCGCGTAGTCGTCAGGGGTCAACAGCACCGTCACCGACCCGAGATTGTCGGCGACCTGCTCGAACGTACGGGGCCCGATGATCGGCGCCGTCACACCGGGCTGGCTGCCACACCAGGCGAGCGCCAGCTGAGACACCGAGCAGTTCTTCTCCGCCGCCATGCCACGCAGGAGATCTATCACGTCCCAGGCCAGTGGTGTCGCCTCGCGATTGAAGTTGTCTTTGCCGTCCTGCCAGCGTGCGCCGGACACCGATTCGTTGCGGTGGTATTTGCCGGTCAAGAGGCCGCCGCAGAGCGGCCCCCATGGAATCACCGCAAGGCCGAAGGTCTGGGCTGCAGGAATCACTTCGCGCTCCGCGGTGCGGTCGAGCATGTGGTACGCGGGCTGCTCACACACGAAGCGGTTCAAGCCCAGTTCCTTGGCCACCCACAACGACTCCACCATCTGCCAGCTCGGAAACATGCTGCAGCCGATGTAGCGCACCTTTCCCGATCGAATCAGATCGTCCAGTGCGCGCAGGGTTTCATCGATGGGAATCGACGCGTTCGACCGGTGCAACTGGTACAGATCGATCCAGTCCGTCTTTAGCCGTCGCAAGGAATCCTCACACGCTTCGATGACGTGCCGCCGGCTCAGCCCGCGCGCATTCGGATCGTTGCCCTGCGGAAAGTTGAATTTGGTGGCGAGAATCGTGTTTTGCCGTTTGCCTTCTTCGGCCAGCGCAGCACCCACGATGCGCTCGCTTTCGTTACCGGCATACACGTTCGCCGTGTCGACGAAGTTCACGCCTTCGTTCAACGCGTGATCGATGATGCGGATCGACTCCGTCTTGTCGGTCTTGCCGCCGAACATCATCGTGCCCAGGCAGATCTGGCTGACCTGCACACCGGTGCGGCCGAGTGATCGATACTCCATCGACTTATCCCCCCCTACAACATCGCTCTACAACAAGCCGGGCGGCATGGCCGCCTTCTCGGCCGCCAGGCGCTTCACGACGAGCGGCGCCGCATACGCGCGATCCAGATAGCGGCGCAACTTGGGCGCCGCTTTGGCATCGACGTCGAAGTCGCCATAGCGGGCCTGCAGGAAGCAGGTGGTCACCGCGACATCGGCGATACTCAGGCTGCTGCCCACGAGATACCCGTCACTGGGCACCACCGATTCCAGATAGGCGAGACAAGCGGGCATCGCGTTGTCGAGCAGGTCTTTCACCACGGCCTGGTCTGTGGGCTGATTCATCATCTTCGGTTTCAGCAATCGCTCGCGAAACAGGCCGGCGCACGTGTCCATGAGCCGCGAATCCGCGTACTCCTCGAGCCACAGGGCCTTGGCTTCGAGCTTGGGATCGGTCGGGTAGATGCTCTTCTCGGGTGCGATGCGATCCAGATAGCGACAGATGACGCTGGTGTCCGGCACCGTAAACCCGTCGTGTTCCAGCACGGGAATCTTGCCGAGCGGGCTGATGGCCCGGAATTCGGGCGACGAATCACCCGGAAAGGTCGGTATGTTTTCGTAGGGCAGTTCTTTGTAGTCGAGCACCAGGAGCGCTTTGCGCGCGAAAGGCGATAGCGGTACGCCATACAGCTTGAGCATGGAGGTGTCCTCGTCGGTCCCCAGCGGTCGAGCATAGCACTGGCCATGTGCGGGCGCGCTTGGAGGCCACCATCGGAGTTTGATCGAAGCCTGTGGGAGCCGGCTCGCCCGCGAATCGGCCGAGCGACTCGCCCGCGAACAAACCAATTATTTCCCCATGTTGATTCGCGCCCAAGGGCGCTCCCACGACGGCTCCGCTGACTCTTGCGAAACCCTCATTGGGCGCTTGACCGCATCGGCACTTGCCACGCCACGATGGCGTCTGTTTAGGTTAGCGCCGGGTTGCAACGGGGAACGGGCCATGCCACGCCGCTACTGGCTGGTGTTCATGTGTTTTCTGTCGGTGTTCATCTGCTACATCGACCGCGTCAATATCTCGGTTGCAATCATCCCGATGGCCGCAGACCTGGGGTGGGATGCGGAAACGCAAGGGTTCGTGCTGTCGTCGTTCTTCGCCGGCTACATCCTGCTGCAGGTGGTCGGCGGCTGGCTGGGCGACAAGTTCGGCGGCAAGGCGGTGCTCGGCATGGGCGTGCTGTGGTGGTCACTGTTCACGATCCTCACACCACCAGCCGCAATGATGGGACTCGCCGTGTTGCTCGCAACGCGCGTCGGCATGGGCATGGGCGAAGCCGTCACCTTCCCCTCGATCTATTCGTTGTATTCGCGGTGGATCCCGCTGGCCGAACGATCGCGCTCGGTGGCCATCGCCAATAGTGGCATTCCGCTGGGCACCATCTTCGCGCTCGTCGTGACGCCGTACATCGTAGAAGCCTGGGGATGGCCCTGGGCGTTCTATTCCTTTGGTCTGGTTGGCGTGATCTGGTTCGTCGTCTGGCAGCGCACCGTGACGGCAACACCCGCAACGCATCCCGGTATCGGCAAGGCCGAACTCGACCTCATTCACATCGACTCACCGGCCGCAGCGCCCGATCGGCCCAAGTGGGGCGAGTTCTTCAGCAAGATGCCGGTGTGGGCCATCATTGTGGCGCACTTCTGCAACAACTGGTCGCTGTACGTACTGCTGTCCTGGCTGCCGACCTTCGTCAACAAGGGTCTCGGTGTGGACTACAGCGCGGTCGGTTGGGTGACGATGATTCCGCACATCGCATCCTTCGTGATGCTGAACGTGGCGGGCAACATCGCAGACCGCATGATCAAGAGCGGCATGGAGGTCGGCAAGGTCCGCAAGATCTGTCAAACCATCGGCTTCGGCGGCATTGCGGTCGCGCTCTCCATCGTCGGCGAAGTCGACTCGGTATGGATGGCGATCGGCATCATGGCACTCGGCAATGGCCTCGGTGCCTTCGTCACCGGCGGCTTTGCCGTGAATCACATGGACATCGCACCCAAGCACGCGGGCACCTTGATGGGCATCACCAATACCGCCGGCACCATCCCCGGCATCATCGGGGTATCGGTGAGCGGCATGATCCTGCAACAGACCGGCTCCTGGGCGCTGGTGTTTCAGGTCGCAGCGGGGGTCACGTTGTTCGGTCTGCTGTTCTATCTCGCGTTTTCTTCGGGCAAGAAGCTGATCGACTGAGGCAACTGGCAAATCAATCCTCGAACGAGGCTAGAATCGAATTGAACGCCAACCCAGGTCCAAGCATGCAGTCTCGAGAGATTCACTTGAAAGCGCGCCCCGCGGGCACACCCCAGCGATCCGACTTCGAACTCGTCACCGTCGATGTCGCTGATCCTGCCGATGGTGAGGTACTCGTGCAGAACCACTACATGTCGGTCGATCCCTACATGCGTGGACGCATGCGCCTCGACTTCCCCATCGGCAAGGTACTGGCAGGTGCAGCCGTCGGTCGCGTCGTTGCGTCACGACATGCGGCATTGAAGGAAGGCGACTATGTCAGCCATGGCTACGGCTGGCGCGAGTACGTGGTTGCGAAGGGCGACGGCTTGCAGCGTGTCGATCCCGAACTTGCACCGTTGTCGGCGTACCTTGGCGTGATGGGCATGCCGGGGCTCACGGCCTACGGCGGTCTGCTGGTCACCGGTGAGTACAAAGACGGTGAGACGGTCTTCGTTTCTGCTGCCGCGGGTGCAGTCGGCAGCGTGGTCGGTCAAATCGTGAAGATCAAAGGCGGCGTCGCGATCGGCAGCGCAGGCAGTGACGCGAAGGTGCGCATGCTGACCGAGCAATTCGGCTTCGATCACGCATTCAACTACAAGACGGCGCGGCCGCTCGATGAACTGCGCAAGGCCGCACCGAACGGCATCGACATCTATTTCGAGAACGTCGGCGGGCCGCAACTCGAGGCTGCGCTGACCCATATGAAGCCGTTCGGTCGCATTCCCATCTGCGGGATGATCTCGGTGTACAACGACGAGAAGCCCTCACCCGGCCCCAAAAATCTAACAGAGACCATCTACAAGCAGATCACGCTCAAAGGTTTCGTCGTCTCCGCCTTCGTCGGTCAGCGTGAGCAGTTTCTGCGCGACATGAGCAGCTGGATAAAAGCCGGCAAACTGAACTATCACGAGACTGTGTTCGAGGGCATCGGCCAGGCTCCCGAGGCGTTCATCGGACTGTTCTCCGGTGCCAACGACGGCAAGATGCTGGTGAAGCTTGCCTGACGGCGATCCCATGACAGAGAACGCGGGTGGCAGCTCGCACGGCTGATCCGGCGAGCTGCCATTCGTCGCTGCCGACTAGAGCTTCGGTGCCTCCGAATACTCGAGTCCGAGCTTGCCGGCCTGCGCACGCACGGCCTCGAAGACCTGGTAGTCGAGGGATGTCGCGGCATCGTCCTTCTTCGACACCTCTTCGGCGAGGTAGCTGTCGCGGCGGTCCGCGAGCGCCTTGATCTCGGCCTGAATCGCCTCGCGCTTCTCCGCCTGATCCTTCACCAGCGCCTGCCGCTCCTGGGGCGCCATAGCACGCAGCGGCGCGGGCAGCGACGCGGGTGCCACCGCTTCGAGTTCGACCCGTCCGGCAACCACATCGGCAACCAGGTCGTTCTCACCGAACTGATTCAAGGCACCGCTCGCCATCGCATTGAATGCCGCCCGCCGTGCGCGCGTTGCACTGTCGGCCTCCGCATGCAGCTTATCGGTGGCGGACTGTTTCGCGGCGAACTTTTCCTTCGCGGCTTCGTCGCCGTAGAACAGACGCGTGTCGTCGAGCTCCCGTGAAAGCCGCGCGAGATCCGCATCGAAGGGGGTGGCGATCGCAATTGCGCTGCCGCCCTGCTCCACCGAGAAGTACTTGCCCTGAGTGAGCGCGGCAATCTGGCGCCACTGCGATTCGGTCTCCGGTGCGTTGCCGCAACGGATCGTGTTCACCACGATGCCGCGCGCCGTGGCCGCGCGAAGCGTTGCCGGATACTTCACGTCGTCCTGGTAGTCCATGTGACCGGGCGCATCACCCACCAGAAAGATCACGCGATAGGTGCCAGGATCTTTGCTCCACGACACACGGTTCACCGCGTCATCGAGCGCCTGGTTGACGCTCTCCGGCGCATCCCCCCCGCCTTCGGCGCGAAAGTCCATCAGCGTTGCGTACACCGAGTCGAGATCGGAAGACAGATCGACGACACGGGTGACGTACGCATCACCGCGGTCGCGATAGGCCACCAGCCCCACCTCGATCACCGGCGCGGGTTGCGCCGAAGCCATGGTGGTGGCAATGGACCAGATCTTGTCCTTAGCCGCCTGAATGAGGCCGCCCATACTGCCGGTGGTGTCGAGCGCGAACACCACCTGGATCTTCGCCGGTGACACCGGCGGTGCCGGCGCAATGGGCTGCACGGGAACGAGTGGCGCCCGCAGGCTTGCTGCGGTCGGCAGGTACACGATCAGCGACGCAGTGAACGTCAGTAATGCAATGGCAATGAGTTTCGATTTCATGTCAGTTACCTCGTTTCAGCGGCGCGATGCGATCCGACGCAACGCATAGTCCGCAGTTTGTTGAGCTTGAAGGAACCCATCGTCGTCGACGGGCGGTTTGGCATCCGCGCGAACCGTCGCCGGGATGGCGACGAACAACGCTTCGACCAGGAAGAACGTCCAGAGGGTGATGAAGACGCTGCCGGTGCTGCTCGCCCAGACTGCGGCACCGAGCGCGAGCAGCGACAACCCCAGATCGGCGAGGGCCGGCACCGCGCCGGAATGAAAGTAGAGGGCGCGCACCAGCCAGATGGCGATCACGTGCGCGATTGTGAACAGCAGCAAGCCCGGTACGAAGAATGCCGCCACCGCGGCGATCGCCCAGCAGCCCGCCACGGCAACACGGCCCTGACGATCCTCGCTGCGCGACAGCAGGTACATCACGTACGCACCGGCAAGCAGTGTGATTACGAGCTTCAAAGCAACGCCATGGAGTGCGATCACGCCGAGGCCGGCAAACATCGCAGCACCCGCGGCTGCCAGGATGAGCGCGACGAAGGCGCCACTGAGAAAGGATGGTCGTC
>JBFKCZ010000142.1:0-6654 GCA_041620035.1 Pseudomonadales bacterium | reverse complement strand
GTCGCGCTTGGTCGCGATAAGTCGTTGAACTGCTGGGAATCGCGAGCAGGGCCCGCTCGAGGGAAAGCGATCGCAAGCGCTGCTCGCTCCTACATTTCGCGCGACTTCTGCGGCAAAGTCGTACTGACGCGAAACGGCAGGTGCTCGCGAATGAGCGCCTGGTCGTGTCTGACGTAGCGCTGCTCCTCTTCGAGGAACCGCGCGATCGCCTTGCGCAAGCTGGCATCGCGAATCCAATGGGCGCTGTGGGTGAGTGTCGGTTCGTAGCCGCGTGCGACCTTGTGCCCGCCTTGCGCGCCTGCTTCGACTCGGCTCAGTCCGCGATGAATGGCGAATTCGATGGCCTGGTAGTAGCAGGTTTCGAAATGGAGGAACGGGTGGTCTTCGATGCAGCCCCAGTTGCGACCGAACAGCGCCTCTGAGCCGATGAAATTGAGCGCACCCGCCACGTAGCGTCCGGCGCGCCGACACATGATCAGCAGGATGTCGTTGGCCATCGTCTGACCGATGAGACTGAAGAACTTGCGTGTCAGGTAGGGCGTGCCCCACTTGCGCTGGCCAGTGTCCACATAGAACTCGTAGAACGCATCCCAGTGGTGCTCGCGCAGGTCCGAACCAGTCAGCCATTCCACGTCGATGCCGTTGCTCACGGCATCGCGGCGTTCTCTGTTCAGGTTCTTGCGCTTCTTCGATGAGAGCGCACCGAGGAAATCCGCAAAGGATCCGTAGCCCTTGTTCTGCCAGATGAACTGCTGATCGATGCGTTTCAGGAAGCCGAGGCTGCCGAGCAACTCCCATTGTGCGGTCGTCGGAAAGGTGATGTGCAGACTCGATACGTCGAGTTGCTCCGCGAGATTCACCGCGCCCGAGGCGAGCGCGTCTTCGATGGAGGCGCCAGGCTCGCGGACCAGGAGTCGCCGCCCGGTCACCGGCGTGAATGGTACGCATGACTGAAGCTTCGGGTAGTAGCGGCCTCCGGCCCGCTGCCATGCGTCTGCCCAGTTCTGATCGAACACATATTCGCCGCGGGAGTGGCTCTTGACGTAGAGCGGCACGATGCCGACGACATCGGCGTTGCGTTCGATCAGCAGGTGGAACGGCTGCCATCCCGTGCGCGCGACGGCGCTCTCGGATTGCTCCAACGCGTTGAAGAACGCATGGCTCACCAGTGGATCGAACGGTATGTCGCCGCGCGGGTTGGCGCACGCATCCCAGGTCTTGGCCTCGATCTCCGCAACGGAGCGGACGACACGTCCGGTTACTTCGGTGATGGTCTCCGTCACGGATGGCGGGTGGTCGCTGGCATGCGGTTAGAATAACCGATGTGAGCTGCGGAGCCGGAATCGAGTGGCATCGACGACGTGAGAGCAGGCGAAGATCTCACCGCGGGCCCGGTCGCGCGTCACGTCGTGCGGCTCACCGTTCCAATGTTCCTCGGTATCTCGTCGATGATCGTCGCCTCGATGATCGACACGGTGTACATCGGCTGGATCGGAACCCGCGAACTCGCCGCAGTGAGCTTTTCGTTCCCGCTCGTGATGGGCCTTTCGTCCGTGAGCATGGGGCTCGGCGTCGGCGCGACGTCCATCATGTCGCGAGCACTGGGCGGCGGCGACCGCGGACGCACGCTGCTGCTCGGCACGCACACGTTGATGCTCGTTGCTGTACTGGTGCTGGTACTCGCGGGGGTTGGTTGGATCTGGTCGGTCGAACTCTTCGAAGCCCTCGGTGCGGACGAGCTGATTCTGCCGCTGGCGGTGGATTACATCGACGTCTGGTTCATCGGCCTGCCCTTGTTTGCTTTGCCGATGGTGGCGATGTCCATGCTGCGCGCGCTCGGCAACGCCCGCACACCGGGTGCGCTGATGGCGGCCGCGGCGCTCATCCAGGTAGTCCTCGCGCCGGCACTGATCTTCGGTGTGCCTGGAATCAGTGACGGCATCGGCTACCTTGGTTCCGCCTGGGCATTCGTCATATCGCGCGGCGTGATCTTCCTGGCGACCGTACGGGTGCTCGTGCGCGTCGGCCTGTTTCGACCCGTCGGTCGGTTCGCCGGCGTGCTCTCCTCGTGGCGTGAGGTATTGCGCATCGGCGTGCCGTCCATCTTCACGAATCTCATCGGTCCGGCGTCGATGGGCGTGATCTTCGGCTTCTTGTCGCGCTACGGTCACGAAGTGGTCGCGGGGTTCGGTGTCGCCGTGCGCATCGAGTCGCTCGCGCTGATGGTGCTGATGGCGATGGCATCGAGCATCAATCCGATCGTTGGGCAGAACTACGGCGCACGCCAGTACGGACGCATCGGTGATGCCGTCTCGATCGGCTATCGATTCGCACTCGGGTGGGGGCTGGTCGCAACCCTCGTGCTGGCTGGCCTCGGGCGTCCGATCGTGTCGCTCATCAACGACGATCCGGCCGTGATCGAAGCCACGTACTGGTATCTGCTGCTGGTGCCGGTGAGTTACGGATTGATGGGTGTGAGCATGGTCGCCGGCAGCAGCTTCGTCGCACTGGGGCGGCCGGTGCCGTCGCTGATCCTCGCGATACTGCGGATGCTCGTACTGTATGTACCGCTTGCCTGGATCGCCGATGCGGTCTGGGGTTACCAGGGCATATTCGGTGCGGCGAGCGTATGTACGGCGCTGGTCGCCGGCGCCGGCCACTGGTGGTTGAAGCGCACCGTGCCGATGACCGATCCGGAGCGGGTGCGATCGTGACGCGTGTGATGTTGCTGCTCACGCTGAGTACCGCCTGCTGGGCGAACGATGCCGCGGTTCGAGTGGTCGTGGACGACAGATTGCACCTGAGCAGCGTGGGTTGCGCCAAACCGCCATGCGAAGTCGTGCCGAGGTCGGTAGGACCCAACGGCCGCGACGCGCTCTTCGATCGACTGCCGTGGGATTCGTCGAAAGCTGCCGTCGTCGAGTTCGTGCTTCCTGCCGGCATCGAGGTGTCCGCGCCGGGACGGCGGATCGCGTCGTCCTGGACGACCTACGAAACGATGCCTTCCGCGCGATCCTTCGGCGGCATCCTCGCGGTAGGTCGTTTCCGTCAGCGACGCATCGAGTTGCCCGGCGGCGCGCTCGACGTCGCGATACTCGACGGCCAACCGGCGCCCGACGAAGCGTCGATCATGGCGTGGCTGGAAGACGCTGCACGCCACGTCGTGGCGGTCTCCGGTAAATTCCCGGTCGATCGTGTCCAGGTCGTCGTGGTGCCGGTTGCGGGCCGCGGCGAATTCCAGCGGGGGCGCGACGAGGCGGTTCCGTTCGGTCGGGTGTTGCGCGGGGGAGGGCTCGCTGTTCAGTTCTTTGTCGACCAGACCGCGTCTCGCGCCGCGCTGTTCGATGACTGGACGGCGACGCACGAGTTCAGTCATCTGCTGCTGCCTTACGTGCGCCGGGCCGACAGCTGGATGTCGGAAGGTTTCGCCAGCTACTACCAGAACGTGCTGCGTGCCCGCGCTGGTGCATACGACGAAGTCACCGCATGGCGCAAGCTCGTCGAAGGATTCGGTAGAGGCCGGCGCGAGGTGTACTCCGAATCGCTCACCGAATCGATACGTCATCGAGGCCCCAACTTCCTCATGCGGTTGTACTGGAGTGGTGCTGCGATTGCGCTCCTCGCCGATGTCGAATTGCGGCGCGGCGGCGCGAACAGCCTCGATGAGGTTGTTTCGGCCCTTCAGTCCTGCTGTGTCCCCAGCGGCCGATCGTACTCGGCGCAGGCGTTGTGCGCGCTGCTGGACCGTTCGGGCGGCGGCGGTGTTTTCTCACGCCTGCAGGAGCGCTGGGTGGACGCGCACCAGTTTCCCGCGGTCGACGACGTGCTGCGCGACCTCGGCGTCGTGCTGAAAGACGGTACGGTGGCCCTGAACGACGCGGCACCGCTCGCTGCGGTTCGGCGCAGCATCATGAGTACTTCAGAACATCCCGACATCTAGACCCACTGCCAGGGTCATACCCAGCGTTCGGCAACGGTCGAGCGCATCGGCGGTGATCTCCCCTACGACGACGATGGGTTCCTGCACCTCGATGAAGGGGTAACCGTTGGCGATGCGGCGAATGGCCCGCAACGCACCGCTGCCGTCGTTGCCGGCGCTGATGAATACCGAGTAGGGCAATGGCTGCAGGCGGCCCTCGACCGGATAGAACGTGCGGTCGAGGAAATCCTTGAGGGCGCCGGACATGTAGCCGAAATTCTCCGGGGTGCCGAGCAGCAATCCGTTGGCCCACAAGAGATCTTCCGGCCCCGCGTCCGCCGCACGCAGGCAGCGCACCGACACGTTCGACGCGGCAGGATCCTTCGCCCCTTCGGCGACCGCAGCGGCGAGCGCCTGCGTGTGGCCTGTCTGGCTGTGGTAGACGATGAGGAGGTTTCGGCTCACTGCGGGCCGTATACTTTCGCGTCGGCTTCGAGGTTCGAACTATGACGGTGCAACTCGACGATGTCGAACGCGCGCGGGTGCGTATCGACGGCACGATCGAACGCACGCCCATGGCGCGATCCGAGACGCTGTCGCGGCTCACTGGCGCCGAGATCTATCTGAAGTTCGAGAATCACCAGTTCACCGCGTCCTTCAAGGAGCGAGGCGCGCTGAATCGTCTGTTACAGCTGACGTCTGCCGAGAAGCGTCGCGGCGTCATCGCGATGAGCGCGGGCAACCACGCTCAAGCGGTTGCCTATCACGGTCGCAGGCTCGCTATTCCCACCTGTATCGTCATGCCGCGATCCACGCCGAACGCCAAGGTCGAACAGACGCGCGTCTTCGGTGCGGAAGTGATCCTGCATGGCAGTCAGTTCGACGAGACGCGCGCCTTTACATTGGCCGAGGCCGAGCGGCGCGGTGCGGTGCTCGTACATCCGTTCGACGACCCCGCGGTGATCGCCGGACAAGGCACGGTCGGGCTCGAAGTGCTCGAGCAGGCCCCGGCACTCGATGTGATCGTCGTACCGGTCGGTGGTGGTGGCCTCATCGGCGGCGTGTCCACCGTGGTGAAGTCGCTACGGCCGACAGTCGAGGTGGTTGGCGTGCAGGCGGAGCGTTATCCGGCGGCGTTCGATGCGTTCCATGGAAGAGAGGCACAGCCGGCCAAGAGCGGCAGCACCGTGGCAGAAGGCATCGCCGTCAAGTCGCCCGGCGCGCAGACCCTGGCGTTGATCCGCGCCAATGTGGACGACATGGTGCTCGTGGCGGAAGACACCATCGAGCGCGCGATCTTCACATTGCTCGAGATCGAAAAGACGCTCACCGAGGGCGCAGGCGCGGCCGGGCTCGCCGCGGTGCTGCGCTATCCCGACCGATTCAAAGGACGCAACGTGGGGCTGGTGCTGTCGGGCGGCAATATCGACATGATGATTCTGTCCTCGATCCTGCAGCGTGGCCTGGTGCGGAGCAGACGGCTCGTACGGCTGCGGGTCGAACTCGCCGACGTGCCGGGCGCGCTGGGGCAGATCACGCAACTGCTGGGTGAACTCGACAGCAACATCATCGACATCGTCCATCAGCGCGCCTTTGCGGGTTCGTCCGCGCGATCGGTCGTCGTGGACTTCACGTTGCAGATGCGCGGCGAAGAGCAGGCGGAGCAGGTCATCGCCGCGTTGTCGGCGCGTGGTCTCGAGGTCAAGAACGCCGATTCGTAGGCCGTCGACGGGGATGAAAGGCTTCAGATCGACTCGAAGTCTCCGTGCCGGCCGGCACCCGCCGCGAACCGCGCCGCGCCGTCGCGGGTTTCACCGGATTTGATGACGGCACGGCCGAGTTCGGTCTCGAGCCGAAGTGCGGCCGGCAGATCGAGCGCCCACTGCCGGTAGGCAGATTCGCGGTCGTTGCGCAGGCACAGCTGCGGGAACCGCGCGAGTGAACGGGCGAGTACCTTCGCTTCCGCCAATGCTTGTCCCTTTGGCACCAGTCGATTGGCAAGGCCCATCGACTTGGCTTCGTCGCCCTGCACGGGCCTGCCGGTGAGGATCATGTCGAGTGCATGGCTTGCGCCGATCAGTCTTGGCAAACGAATGGTGCCACCGTCTACCAGCGGCACTCCCCAGCGTCGGCAGTAGACGCCGAAAACTGCGTCTTCGGCGGCAACGCGCAAATCGCACCAGAGCGCGAGCTCCAGTCCGCCAGCGACCGCGTGGCCTTCCACGGCAGCGATGGTCGGCTTGCGAAGGAGCATGCGCGTCGGGCCCAGAGGGCCGTCGCCGTCGAGGGACACGCGATTGCCACCACCGGTCGACACCGCCTTGAGATCTGCTCCCGCACAGAACGTGCCGCTCGCACCGGTGAGGATGGCCACGTCGATGGAATCGTCAGCCTCGAAGCGGCGAAAGGCATCGGCCAGTGCCTCTCCGGTTCTACCGTCGACGGCGTTGCGCACTTCCGGGCGATTGATGGTGATGACGACCAGGCGGTCTTCGGTTTCGTAGAGCACGGTCATGGAGGCGTCCTGTCCGGAAGAGAATGCAGGCTATAGTAGCCGCCGTAACCAACAATGCGGGAGTGCACTCATGCGGATGTCGACACCAAGGGTCAAGCCCAGGGAGAAGGCGGACCTCAGCTCCGAACAACTCGAGCTGATGGCGCGATTCGATGAGCCCTGGCTGAACATCTACAAGACGATGATCAACCACCCCGATCTGTTGCGGCGCTGGCTGGTG
>JBFKCZ010000141.1:0-6695 GCA_041620035.1 Pseudomonadales bacterium | reverse complement strand
TGCTTTCGGGCCTACCTATCTATCTATAGTCGGCCACCAGGGAATCAGTGAAATGCCCAGACCCCAGCGTCCCGATGCCTACTACGAAGACATCAAGCGCAAGTTCGCGGAGGAGCGCGATCTGCGCCTCGGTTATCGTCCCGAAGGCACCCAGCAGTTCACCTCCGACCTGTCCGGTCCGCTCGCTCAGTACGAAACCGACCCCTACGGCGGCGAGATCAAACCCCGCGATCCGATCAACGACACGGTGGAAGTGCTGTTCATTGGCGGCGGTTTCTCCGCACTCCTGACTTCCGCACGCCTGCGCGAGAAAGGTGTGGAAAGCATCCGCATCGTCGAACGCGGCGGTGACGTGGGCGGCACCTGGTACTGGAACCGTTATCCCGGGGCGGCGTGCGATGTGGTCTCGTACGACTATCTGCCGCTCCTCGATGAGATGGGCTACGTGCCGAAGCATCACTACTCGCGCGGCCCCGAGATCTACGCCCACTGTCAGGCGATCGCGCGGCGCTACAACCTCTACGAACTCGCCGTGTTCCAGACCACCGTCACCTCCACCATCTGGAACGAAGACGAACAGCTCTGGCACATCTCAACCGATCGCGGCGACCACCTGCGAGCGCAGTTCGTGATCTGCGCCAACGGCACGCTCAGTAAACCCAAGCTCTCCCGCATCACGGGCATGGAGACGTTCAAGGGCCATTCGTTCCACACCTCGCGCTGGGACTACGACTACACCGGCGCCGACCTCACCAACCTGAAAGACAAGGTGGTGGGCATCATCGGCACCGGTGCCACCGCCGTGCAGGCCGTACCCGGCCTGGGCGAGAACGCGAAAGAGCTGTATGTGTTCCAGCGCACCCCTTCGTCGATCGACGTGCGCGACGACTGGCCTACCGATCCCGAATGGGCCGCGAGTCGCAAGCCGGGCTGGCAGGCGAAGCGCCGCGCCAAAGCCCTGATGGACCCGGTGCTCACCGAAGAACAGAAGGCACGCTTCGCAGCGGAAACGCGCGAGGAGAAAATCAAACGCCAGGAACGCGCCAACATCGACTACATGATGCGCATTCACGAGCGCATCGATGCGACGGTGAAAGACAAGGCGACGGCCGATGCGCTGAAGCCCTGGTACATGTTCATGTGCAAGCGCCCCTGCTTTCACAACGACTACCTGCCCACCTTCAATCGCCCCAACGTGCATCTGGTGGACACGCGCGGCAAGGGTGTCACCGAAATCAATGCAGACGGCCCGGTGATCGACGGCAAGCAGTACAAACTCGATCTCTTGATCTACGCCACCGGTTTCGAAGTGCAGAAGACCGGCATCTACAACCGCATCGTCGGCAAGGACGGCCTCGACCTCACCGACAAATACGCCGACGGCATTCGCACGCTGCTCGGCATCCACACCCAGGGCTTTCCGAACCTGTTCATCATGGGCGGCTATCAGGCGTCGTTTCAGTTCAACCTCACCGACATGCTGCAGACCCAGGGCGATCACATCGCCGCATGCATCGACTACGTGCGCACGAACGGCTATCACACCATCGACCCGACCTTCGATGCCGAAGAGTGGTGGGTGAACGAAGTGATCGCGCATCGCGGCAAGACCTCGCGCAACGAAGACTGCACGCCGGGCTACTACAACTTCGAAGGCGAATCGCAGCGGCGCCAGGACGGCAACTACAACGGCGGCTTCAAGCAGTACTTCCAGCACCAGAACGCGGTGCGGGCGCGCATGGACGAGAACTTCGAGCTCGGCCGCAAGGCGGGCTGAGAACCGGAGACTGTCCCCGGAGACGGAGACTGTCCCCGGAGCAAGACTCGCGACCACGGGTCGCTCCTACAGGGGCCGCAGGGCGCCCTTCAACAGCTTCGCTTGGCCTGGCGCGTGCGTTGTGCGCCCCGGCCCCTTAGGATCGATGCCGATTCGACCCTACTCATTCATTCGAACCTGGAGCCTTCATGAACGACACCGCAGCCTACGTGCCCCCGACCGTCTGGGCGTGGAACAAGGAAAGTGGCGGCCGCTTCGCCGCCATCAACCGGCCTATCGCCGGGCCCACGCACGAGAAAGAACTGCCCGTGGGCAAACACGCCCTGCAGCTCTACTCACTGGCCACCCCCAACGGCGTGAAGGTAACGGTGCTTTTGGAGGAGCTCCTCGAGAAGGGCATCAAAGAAGCGGACTACGACGCCTGGCTCATCAACATCGGTGAGGGCAATCAGTTCAGCAGTGGCTTTGTCGCGATCAACCCCAACTCCAAGATCCCGGCGCTCCTCGACCGCAGTACGAACCCGCCAACTCGCGTGTTCGAATCCGGCGCGATCCTGGTTTATCTCGCGGAAAAGTTCGGTGCGTTTCTGCCAACGGATCCCTCCAAGCGCGCGGAATGCATGAGCTGGCTGTTCTGGCAGATGGGTAGCGCACCGTACCTGGGCGGCGGCTTCGGTCACTTCTATGCATACGCGCCGGAGAAGTGGGAGTACCCCATCGATCGCTACGCGATGGAAGTGAAGCGCCAGCTCGATGTGCTGAACCGATGCCTCGCCGAACGCAAGTACCTCATCGGCGACGAATACACCATCGCCGACATGGCCAACTACGCCTGGTACGGCGCACTCGTGTTACACAACATCTACGACGCCGCGATTTTTCTCGACGTTGCCTCCTACACCCATGTCATTCGCTGGGCGAAGGAGATCGAGGCACGGCCGGCAGTGCAACGCGGCCGACGCGTCAATCGGCCGTGGGGCCCGGAGGAAACGCGCGTACCGGAACGGCACTCCGCAAAGGATTTCGAGATCAAGACCGCAAAGTAACGGGGTCGCGGAAACTCGAACGAGCCGAGCCAATGTGGGAGCGGGAGCTTTACTCTCCCGCCGCTTTCTCTGGCGGCGCATCTTCCGCCTGGCCGGTGAGCGCGGCCGCAATGCCATCGGCGAAGGTGCGTTCGATGTCTTCCATGCCCGTTGCACCGCCATAGATGCCGCCCCATGCGAAGCGCTTCTTGATGTCGAACCGGGTGATCTGGCGGCCATCGGGCTCAGCAAACACGGTGACGGTTCCGTTGACGTGGATCTGGCCGAGGCCAGCCATCATCGCGCGCGCGAATGCGCTGCCTTTGTCGTAGCGCGTGAGCAACAGCTCGACGCGGTATTGCGTCGGCGCGCCCGTTGCGGGGTTCAGCTGCTTCTTCGTGGTGATCCGTTCCTGCAACCGCTGGGCAATGCGGGACTTCTCCATGTCGAGGATGTCCACGCCATCGCTCGCCGTGACGTTCACCACGGTCTCGTCCTGCACATCGATGCGGCTTTGCACGTCGAGTTCCTGCTGAAACTCGGGCTTAGGGGCTGTGCCTGCACAACCCGTCATCAGCAGTCCAGCGACACCGAAAATCAGAAGCGACCGAACGATGGCCATGCGCTGCATGCGTGCGTTCCCCCTTGGCAACGTGAAGGACAAGTCGATTTCGACCGTGATTGGATCGTGCCGTCCCCTCGGCACGGCCTCGATCCTGCACGCGAAAGTACATCGGAGCAAGCGCGCTTTCTCTCGGGCGGCAGTCGTTGGCGTCGTGCCATGAGGGTATCGATACCAATCGATATCATCGACGCGAACGCAGGAAAGGGACCGGAGACTGTCCCCGGAGACGGAGACTATCCCCGGAGACGGAGACTGTCCCCGGAGACGGAGACTATCCCCGGAGCTGGAGAGCGGCGATGCTCACAAGCAGCGTTTCATTTCTTTAGACAAATGCCCCAGTATCCGGCGATACAAGTACCACTCGGGCACCGCATGGTCCGCACCACCGACATCAGCGCGCCCTCGAGCGACGGCTCCCCCGCTCAACTCATCGCGCGCGCCGCCCACTTCGAACTCGATACCCCCTACCAGCCACCCCCTGGTGAGCCGCTGCATCACCACACCGCGGGTTTCGCCAAGACACTGTGCTCCGCCGTCTTCATCACCGGTCTCGACCCGACGGACGCCGCGGCCAATGTCGGCGGTTTCATCGCACCGTTCGATGAGCGCCGACATGTCGTCGCCACGGTGATCGATCACGAGCGGCAGATGGTTTCGCTGACACTGCCCGACGGCGTGACGCGCTCGGCGCGCCGTTATCGCAATCAGGGTTGTGTGGCGCATCCGATCGGCGCGGACTCCGTGCACTTCACGCCCACTGATGTAACGCGCAACCTGCCGCCAGCGGCGACCACCGTCTGGCCCATGGGTGACGTGCTCACCGACGCACCCTGGCCTGCGGAGGTGGACCAAGCTAAGTTCGCGCGAGCGCTCGAGGTCGGCTTTGGTCCGCCGGCTGCGCGCACGCTCGGTCTCGTGATCACCTACACAGGGCGGATTCTCGGTGAGCGCTATGCACCGGGCATCGGCATACACACGCCGCTCGAGAGCTGGTCGATGACCAAGAGCCTGACGGGCACATTGATGGGCGTGCTCATTCAGCAGGGCGTGTACGACCTCTGGCAGCCGGCGCCGATTCCCGAATGGCAGAACCCTGATGATCCGCGCAAGGCGATCCGCATCGGCGACATCATGCGCATGTCGAGCGGTATCCGTATCAACGCTCCGGCCGATCCCGACTACGACGCGAGCACCTATCCCGATCATCTGTACCTTTATACCGGCACGGTGAACGCGTTCGCGTGGGCCGCCACCCGCCCGCCGCAGTGGCCGCCAGGCACCATCGGCCGTTACCGCAACACCGATCCGGTGCTCGCAAGCTACCTGATCCGGCTCGCGGTGGAAGGTCGTGGCGAGAACTACCATGCGTTCCCGCAGCGCGCGCTCTTCGATCGCATCGGTATTCGCGATGGGCTGATCGAGACCGACCTCTACGGCAACTTCCTCGGCCAGGGACTCGCTTTCATGCCGGCCCGTGACTGGGCGCGGCTCGGCAATCTGTATCTGACCGACGGCCTCTGTAACGGTGAGCGCATTCTGCCGGAGGGGTATGTCAGCTACGCATCGACGCTCGCGCCGGCCTGGGTGGCCGATGGTCGGCCGCAGTATGGCGGTGCGTTCTTCTGGATGAACGGCGACCACCAGCTGCCTCTCCCCGCAACCACCTTCATGATGCGCGGCGCCGGTGGCCAGAGCACCACCATCGTTCCTTCCCACGACCTGGTGGTGGTGCGCATCGGCAAATACACCGGCTCGGACGCGGGCGCCAAGGCGCTGAACGATGCATTCGCGCTGCTGATGACGGCGATTCCGGCGTAACGGGCGCCCGGCCCTTCCGAGAGATTTGAGCCGCAGTGGGAGCGCCACATTGGCCCACCCGGTTTTTGCGTTCTAGCTACCCCGCGCCTGCGCGAGCGCAGCCGCCATTTCATCCACCCCGTCTTCGCGCCGCCAGTCGAGCAGCAGCGCTTTCGTCGCCATCGCGACGGCCACCGGCTCATCGAACATGAGATGGTGGTGGGTGCCCGGGATCTTGAGTATCGGCAGGCGCCCCGCGGTGATTGCTGCCATGTGGTCGGCGTAGAACGCGCCCTCGTCTGCGCTGTCTTCGCCGAGCACCACAGCGCTGCGGCAGGCGAGCGTTGCGAATTTGTCCGCCTGGTCGACGCCCATCTCGAGATAGTCAAACAGCGCGGGATCGAACTTCCACGTCCAGCCGCCTTCCACCGCCCGCAGGCTCTTCTCGGCGATGTAGTCGCGCACGCATGGGTGCTTGATGGGCTGCTCGGGCAGATAGCGGAAGCGCGCGAGGGCCGCGGCGCGATCGTCATACACCCGCGTCTTGCGGTTCGGCTTCACGCCCTCGCGCGTGGCCCGCATGCCCCACTCCACATACTGCGAGCGCGGTGCGACCGTGAAGTCCATGAACACCACCCCGCCCAGCGCATCGCCCCAGCGGTGCGCCGTCTCGAGCACCACGAAGCCGCCGAAACTGTGGCCCACGATGAATGGCCGCGGGCCGAGCTGCGCCGCCTCGCACACGGCCCACACTTCGGCCGCGAGCTGTGCGCCCGAATAACGCTCGCGCCAGCCGCTGTCGCCGTTACCGGAGGAGTCGAGCGCCACCACCCGGAACTGATCAGCAAGAAACGGCGCGACGAACCGCCACCACTCGAGGTGCGCATTGCTGCCGTGCACGAGGGCGATGCCGGGTGCGCCCACCTCACCCCACGCCTCGTAGTGAATGCGCGCGCCCTCTACCTCCACATCGCCGGGGGTGGAAGGTGCAGCAAGCGCGCGGTCGTACCAGAACGGTCGGGTCATGGGGCCTCCGGGCCAAAAGCTGGAGAGATTAGCGCAGAGTGCGCTGCATCGTCCGCATCACCTCGCTCGTGCTTACAGCGGCTGACGCCCCCTCCAGTTCTCGGACTCGTCATTGAATGGACCGAACTGCATCTGTCGGACCTCAAGCGGAACTGGATGACGCTGGCATCGGAGGGCACGTTTTGAGCGCATCGCTCCACTCGCCTAGGAGACGGCCTTTGGTCTGGGTCACGCACGCACGCCCCCTACCCAACTACCGCCTTTGGCTGCGCTTCTCAGACGGACTCGAGGGCGAAGTGGACCTCGAGCAGTTCGCGGCGGCGGATCATCGTCCCATCGCGGCCGCGCTACGCGATCCTCAGGTGTTCGATGCCCTGCACGTGCAGCACGACACCGTCGTGTGGCAGAACGGCTTCGATCTCGCACCGGAGTTCCTACGCGCGAG
>JBFKCZ010000140.1:0-6703 GCA_041620035.1 Pseudomonadales bacterium | reverse complement strand
GCCACGGCCGCCAGCCGCGCGGATTGTCACCGCGCTGCATCGGCATCGACTCGCTCTGGAAGCTCAGCAGGAACGTCTCGGCTTTCTTGAACCGATCGCTGTCGACCGCCAGATAGTCGCGGCTCCACAGCACCTGATCGTTCTTCACCACAGTGATGGTCTCGATCGGCGCAGTGCCGATCACCCGGCCTTCGATCTGCCGCGCCTGCGCAAACGGCGCACGTTGACCCATGCCAACGCCATTCAACTCGACGTCGAGAATCATGCGCTCGCCCGTCGTCGCATAGGTACGGAGCGCCTTCATGGCATCGAAGATCGCGTCGCGCGTCGCGGTTTCGGCGATCACCGCACCAAGGCCGCCGCGCTGCGCGAGGCCTCCGCCTATCGGCGCGGTGTACCCGGGCTGGCTCAGGTGATTGTCACTCGCGGCCGTGAAGCCCACCTGATGGCCATGACCGAGATACATGCGGCCAAACCATTCGAACGTGCCGTGCTGGGACATGATCTCCACGAGCGGCTCGAGTTCGGGGTCGCTCATGCGGTAGTCCCCAGCCTGATGTGCGTGCGGAATGACGACGACGTCGCGCGGATCGTGCTTGGCGCGAAGCCCGGCGTAGAGACGCGACAGCGTCGGGTAGAACTGCGTCGCAATGCGCTCCCGATCCTCCGGCGTTCGAAACAGCACGTTGTGATGACCGCCGAACACGTTGGCGGTCGTCCACTCGTAGCCGAGATACGCGACGAAGCGCCCCTCTTCGGAGAAGCTCGCGACGTTGTCCTTGAGCACCTGCCACTCGAAGTCGTCCATCCAGATGTCGTGTTCGGAGTGCGTCACGAAATCGAGGCGCGCGTCGTCCCTCGCCCACGTCATGAACCGATCCGGCGTGCCGATGCCTTCGGCGAAGCCGGAGTGGCCGTGTGTATCGCCCCAGAACACACGCGATGCGTCGGTTGCCACGAGGATTGGATTGGCGACACCCGCGATGTCGCCACTAGCGGCGCGGATCGATATCCGATAAACACCGGGCGCATCGAAACTCAGGTCGTCGAGCACGACGATGGCATCGTCGCCCGCCGGCACTTCGCGCAGCAACTCGCCGTTGGCGTATACCTGCCAGGCCGGAATCGGCGGCGCCGCACGGTTGTAGAATGCATCTTCCGCCCGCACCGACAGCGAGAAGGTCTCGCCCGGCCGCACGACCGATGGTGCGAAGCCATGCACGCCCGCGACCCGAGTGCCCACGATTCGAATCGTCTGAATGGGCAGCGAGTACTGTTCGCCGCTGTCATCGAGGATCACGTAGAGCGGAAACGGCATCCGATCGCTGGAAATGGTCGGCATCACGAGCCCCCCGCCGCCACCGCTGCGATCGCCATAGGTGATGGTGACCACATCGCCGGTACGCAGCTCGCCGTTCGCCACGCGGAAGTAGAGCGCGGGCGCGGCGCCGCGAAAGCCCCCGTGCATGCCGACCACCGGCACGGTCTCCGCCACGAAGCGGACTTCGGCATTGGAGCTCTGAACCGATACATGGTTGTCGGCGGCGGGATCGGCAGTCTGAAACGCGCCGTGATCGGCCATGAAATGCCGCGCAACGACGATACCGCCACCCCGCCTGATGGGCCGGGTGCCGACGCGGTACACCTGCTGAAACGTCGCTCGGCTCGCCGCTTCGAAGGGCCCCGCATCCGCTCTGAGTTCACCCAACGCCTTCGGATCTGCATCGATCAGGCCCAACTCGCGCACGTAGGCGTCGGTTGCGGCCGCGGCGCCGGCCGCAGACAACACCCCGGGACGGATCGCAGCGGTCAGGTTGACGGGTACGTAGCCGCCGGCCAGGGCAAAGGCGTTGGCCCATGCCCAGAGCACTTCCGCCCTCGATGCCGCGTTGGCCGGGCT
This sequence comes from Pseudomonadales bacterium, assembly GCA_041620035.1. Taxonomy (GTDB): domain Bacteria; phylum Pseudomonadota; class Gammaproteobacteria; order Pseudomonadales; family Azotimanducaceae; genus SZUA-521. The sequence continues at coordinate 4,803 of JBFKCZ010000140.1, read as the reverse complement.
GGTCGGCGTGGCGGCAACATCCGCCTGCAGTTTATCGACGCGCGCCCGCAGCTCCGACGAGAGGTAGTCCGCGGCACCGGCTGGCACCGCGCCGCCAACACCGGCGAGCGCGCTCAGCAATGCCAAGCCAGGCATACACCTGCTCACACGGCCCGGTCGCGTCCAGCCACTCCCTCTGCCCATGCACCGGCTCCCCAAAAGACTCGATCACCCTGATCCTAATTGCGCGCGCCTGCTAAAGTAACCCTCACACCGCCATCCCTCGCACCGCCATCCCTCGCACCACAAAGGACCCGCCGTGAAATCGACAAACGCCTTCCGAATCGAGCCGCTCGACGCGACGTTCGGCGCCGTAGTGACCGACCTCACCCTCGCGACCATCGATGAGGCGACCTTCGCGCGCCTGTACGACGCATGGCTCACCTACGCACTGCTCATCTTCCCGGGCCAGCATCTCACCAACGCGCAGCAGGTCGAGTTCGCGCAACGTTTCGGCGCACTCGAATTCGATCTCGCACCGATCAGCAACGTGCGCAAAGACGGCACCGTGCGAGTCGACGACGACAACGACGATGTCGTGAAGGTGCTGAAGGGCAACATGGGCTGGCACTGCGACAGTACCTACATGCCGGTGCAGGCCAAGGGTGCAGTGTTCACGGCACACGTCGTGCCTTCGAGCGCGGGAGAAACCGGCTGGGCCGACATGCGCGCGGCGTACGATGCGCTCGACGCAACCCTGCGCGATCGCATCGCGACGCTGTCCGCCTACCACTCGCTCTACTACAGCCAGGCCAAGATCGGCCACAAACCGAAAGCAGACGGCGACTACAGCGGCTATGGGTTCAACAATCAGGATCCGCCGTTGCGGCCACTGATAAAGGTGCACCCCGAAACGGGACGACGCTCGCTGCTGATCGGCCGCCATGCTTACGGCATTCCCGGGCTCGCGCCCGAAGAGTCGGAACGCCTCCTCACCGAGCTGGTGGACTTCGCGTGCCCACCGCCACGCATCTATCACCACTGCTGGACGCCGGGCGATGCGGTGGTCTGGGACAATCGCTGCCTGTTGCACCAGGCACGGCCGTGGAACATGAAAGAGCCGCGCGTCATGTATCACGCGCGCATCGCGGGCGACCCGGTCACGGAATTCGCAGCGCACGCCTGATCGCGCCGAGCCGAACGGGTCAACACCTATGAGAGAGTTCATGTACGACATCAACAGCCTGACGATCGCAACGACGCTGTTCGCGACGATGCTGGTGGCCATGGAAGTGGGCTACCGGATCGGCCGTCGCAGGCACTCATCGCATACCGAAACCACCAAGAGCCACGTCAACACGATTCAGGCATCTCTTCTCGGTGTGTTGGCGTTGCTGCTGGGCTTCACCTTCTCGCTGGCGCTGCAGCGCCACGACAGCCGGAGTGTCGCCGTCGTCGACGAGGCCAATGCGGTCGGCACCACCTACCTGCGCGCCACACTGCTGCCCGAATCGGTGCGTGCGGACGCACGTTTGCTGCTGCGCGACTACGTCGCGGGGCGCATGAAGGGCGCTTCGATCGACCTCGCGCAGGAAGAGGAGCGCGCCGTGCAGCTGGCCAAGTCCAGCGCCCAGCTGGCCGCGTTGTGGGAGTTGGCACGCCGTGCGGCCGAGGAAGATCCGAACCCGGTGACCACCGGCTTGTTCATTCAAGCGCTCAACGAACAGATCGACGCACTGGGCCGCCGGGATGCGGCACTCAGCCGGCACGTGCCCGAAGTCGTGTTGCTGCTGCTCTACTTCACCTTTCTCATGACCGCGACCATCGTCGGCTACGCCGCTGGCGTCGCGGGCCACCGCGCGTCGTTCGTGAGCTATCTGATGGTGGCGCTCATCGTGCTGCTCGTGTTCATCATCGTGGATCTCGACCGGCCACGCCGCGGCCTCATCGAAGTGAGTCAGAAGAGTTTTGCCGATCTTGCCGCCGCGATGGCGGTAGATGGGCAAGAGTCACCCGCGGTCCGCGCACCGCCGCACTAGCCAATCGCGATCACCACGGCGCCGACCCGCTGCTCCGCCTCGACGCGGCGATGCGCATCGGCGGCCTCTGTCATCGGGTATACGTGATCCACGATCGATCCGATGTGCCCCGCATCGATCATCTCCTTGAGTGTCTGCAGCTCCGCTTTCGTTTCCCTGGCAAACGCGAAACTCGCCTTGCGCCGGGTGAATCGCGAGGTGAGCACCGAACGAAACATCACCGACAGCCGCGGATTGCCCGTGACGTACCGACCATGGGGCGCGAGTGCACGCATGCACGCGCGGTAAGAGGAGCCGGGCACCATGTCGAAGATCACGTCATACGCGCCGGGCATCGATGAGAAGTCATCCTTCGCGTAGTCGATGAAGTGATCGGCGCCGAGGTGCCGTAAGCCCGCTTCCTTGAACGAGGCGTCGACCGCCGTCACTTCCGCGCCCATGAACTTCGCGATCTGCACGGCATGCGTGCCGATGCTGCCGCCGGCGCCGTTGATGAGCACCCGATCATCCGCACCAACGCCCGCGAGCCGCAGGAAGTGCAGCGCGTTGAGTCCACCGAGGGGAACGGCCGCGGCTTCCGCGAAGCTCATCGTCTTCGGCTTCGCCACCATCGCGTAGTGCGCGGGTACCGCGACGTACTCGCCGTACGCACCCATGCGCAACGCACTGCAGCCGAAGACTTCGTCGCCGGCCGCGAAACCGGCGACTTCCTCACCGACCGACTCGATCACGCCGGCAAAGTAGAGGCCGAGGATTCGCTGGCGCGGACGGCGAATGCCCAGCGCGATCCGCAGCGGCAGCCAGAACCATTTCACTGCGTAGTGAAAACTCCGCATCTCGCAGTCGGACTTGGTCGCCTCCGCCGCGCGCACCTTGATCAGCACCTCGTTCGCCTTGGGCACGGGCTTCTCGACCTCTTCTACGCGCAACACCTCGGGGGGCCCGTAGCGGTGGTAGGTGATCGCCTTCATGCGTCCCGACGCGCGGCCACGAGCACACCCTTGCTCTGCAGCGCCTCGATCTCGTGCTCGGCGCATCCCAGCTCGCGGGCAATCGCGATCGAATGTTGGCCCTTGTCCGGACCAGCGCGCAGTGCACCGGGCACACCGACGAAATCCACCTGCGGCCCGTGGCGTTTGATCACGCCGAGTGACGGCTGCTCCACCTCAACCATGTTGCGTGAGCGACGCGCATACCATTCACCCGGCAGCCGGGCATCCGCCTGGGTACAGCCGATGCCGGCACTGAGCAGCAATTGCGTCCAGTCCGACGCACTTCGCCGGGCAAAGGTGCGCGCAAGTGCTGCGCTGGTGGGGGCGTCCGGATCATGATCGGCCAACGCCGCGAACTGCCGCCACTGGGATCGCGTGGTCACGTGGAAGAAGACCCAACCCTCACTGCACGCGTAGAGACGTTGCAATGCACTCAAGCCGTGCAGACCATCGTCGGGCATGGGCCGTTCGGGCTTGCCTCCGTACGCGAGAAAGTCGTCCCAGTTCGCCCACGCGTTCGCACCGAACATGTCGGTTTGCAGCGCCTGACCGATGCCGTGCCGGCGGGCTGCCCACAGGCCAATCATCGCCGCCGCGGCAATGACCATCGAGGTGTTCGGGTCGGGATTCACTTCGTTGGCCGCGAGCAGGCGTCGTGCGGTTTCGCGCAGCGTGGGGTTGTCGACGAACTCGGCCGCAGGCACACCACCGAATTGCCATAGCGCACCACCGAGGGCCGCGCCGGGAATGGGGTGGGTGGATGGTCGTTGCGCCCCCGGTCCGAGGGCGCCGTACCCGTTGGCCGCGACGTAGACCACCTCGGGATTCGCCGTCCTGGCATCGGCGTAACCGATACCAAGCCGTTCCGGTACCCCGGGGCGGAAGTTGTGCACGACGATGTCCGCGCGTTCGAGCAGCCCGCGCACGATCGGGCGTGCATCGGGAGACTTGAGATCGAGCGCGATGCTCTCTTTTCCGCCATTGACCCGCTGCGCGCCCACACCGCCGCCCATGCCTCGAAACGGATCGCCTTCGGGTGTCTCAACCTTGATGACGCGCGCACCGAGGTCGGCGAGAAACGCGGTGCCAAGGGGTGCTGCGATGATGGTGGCGAACTCCACCACCGTCACACCCGTCAACGGCAGTCGGCCGATTCGATCGGCGCTTTGCGAGGCACGATTCTGCGGCGGCCACCTCGCGGCATCGACGAAGGCGGCGCGCGGCCGCGCCGGCGTTTGCGAGAAGCTCGCGAGCGGTCCCAGCTGTCGCACCGCACCGACGAACGGATCGGCAATTTCGACGACGTGACCGTTGGCAACGATGTCGGGGTCGTCGAGTGCCGCCTGAGTGGTCTGATACGGATGCGCCACGATACCGCCGTTGGCGACGAACGCCCGCATCCAGTCGGCGCTGTCGCGCTCGCGCATTCGGGCGAGCATGGCGTCGCGGAATCCTTCGAGTGTCGCCGCATCCCACGCCAGCGGATTCGTCGGCTGCTCGGCTGGCGCCGCATCGCGCAAGCCCGCTACCTCGAAGAAGTTGCCGAGCAGATGCGGCAGCAGATTACCGAGCTGCAGCCACACGCCATCGCGGCACTGCACGGGGTGGTAATTGAGAAAGGGCAGTGCCCGCATCGTCGGGGGAAGCTCGCCGGACAACTGCAGCTGCAGCGATGCGCCCATGTCATAGGGCTGCAATCCCCGTTCGAGGCTCGTCATGAGGTATGCGCGCGTGCCGGACCGGGCATGTTCGAGCAGTGCAGCCAGCGCACCGAACACCACCGACATCGCGGT
>JBFKCZ010000139.1:0-6723 GCA_041620035.1 Pseudomonadales bacterium | reverse complement strand
TGGCGCTCGACGAACTCCACGGCCGTCGATCTTCCCGCCTGCAGTGCGTCGAGGGTCAGGTAATCGCCGAGCCCGGCTGCGAAGAAGCCGGCGACCGCGACGGCTACGACACTCAGGAGGATCCAACGCGTTCGCGTCACACAATTGTCCTTGGTTGCGGTAAGAACCCGAGAATCTACAGTACCATCTACGCCTCCGTGACCCACGCAAGGAGTCGAGCGTGACGCGAAAGTTCCCGACCACCCGGCTGCGTCGCAATCGCGCGCGCGACTTCTCGCGGCGACTGGTTCGGGAAACGACGCTCTCTGTGGACGATCTCATCTACCCCGTGTTCGTGATCGAAGGCAGCCAGCGGCGGGAGGCCGTCGACTCGATGCCCGGTGTCGAACGCCTGTCCATCGATCGGCTCGTGGATGAAGCACGAACCGCATTCGATCTCGGTATTCCCGCGCTCGCGTTGTTTCCCCGCATTCAGCCGGAACTGAAAACGGCGGACGGCGCCGAAGCATGGAATCCCGACGGCCTGATTCCGCGCGCCGTTCGCGCGATCAAGGCGGCGCTTCCGGAGCTTGGCATCATCACCGACGCAGCCCTCGATCCGTACACCAGCCACGGTCAGGACGGCATCATCGACGAGCGCGGTTACGTGCAGAACGACGTAACCGTGACCGCATTGTGCCGCCAGGCGCAAGTGTGCGCCCGCGCCGGCGCCGACGTGATCGCGCCCTCCGACATGATGGACGGGCGCGTTGGTGCCATCCGCGAGGCGCTCGACCGGGACGGACACATCAACACGCAGATCATGGCGTACTCGGCCAAGTACGCATCGGCTTACTACGGGCCGTTCCGCGATGCAGTGGGGTCGGCAAAGAGCCTCGGCACGGCCGACAAACGCACCTATCAGATGGACCCCGGAAACACCGACGAAGCCCTGCAGGAGATTGCGCTCGACATCGACGAAGGTGCCGACATGGTCATGGTGAAACCCGGCATGCCCTACCTGGACATAGTGCGGCGCGTGAAGGACGAGTTTGGCGTACCTACCTTCGCCTATCAGGTGAGCGGCGAGTACGCGATGCACATGGCCGCGATCGAGCGGGGCTGGCTTCCCGAAAGCGTCGTCGTCGAGTCGCTGTTGTGCATCAAGCGCGCAGGCGCCGACGGCATTCTCACCTACTTCGCGAAGCGCGTGGCCATGGAGATGAAGGCCAAGGCAACCCGTAACAACTGATCGGTTCGCGCCGAAGCGCGCTCCTCACGGGCTCTCGTGATTGACGAGCTACGGCGCCTCGCTGACGCGCAACCGTATCCCGACTTCGGCCAGCCTTTCGCGCTCCAGATCGAGTTCCGCCCGGGACAGCGCATGTTCCGCCAGCCACCCCGCCGGCAGCTCGAGGACGAGCCAATCGCGGTCGCCGTCGATCGCGACGATGGGTGAATCGGCGTCTGTGCGCGTTCGTTCGAGGATCACCGCGAGCCGCAACAGGATCGTGGTCTGGCGCAGGGCATCGGCAACCCGCTCGGCGAGCGCCGAGAACGCAAACATGGGAAACGTACCGCGGTGTCCGCGAATCAGCAGCGCCATGCCGCGCCGATCTTCGTGGGAGAACCCGATCAGATCACCGTTCTCGACCAGATAGGCGCCATGGCGATTCAGGTGGCGTGCCGAGATAGCCGCGCCAATCTCGTGCAGACTGCACGCCCACCGCAGGAGGTTGCGGTTGTGCTCGGGGAGTCCCCATCGAGGTTGCATGCCATCGAACAGGCGCAGCGCCGTTCGTTCGAGGCGCGCGACCTGCGCCGTATCCACACGGAACTTGCTGCGCCAGTTCGCAATCGTCAGTTCGCGCACGTCCTCCGGAGAACGGCGGTGCGTGAGATCGTAGAGCAATCCATGCTGCAACGTGGCGTCGACGAACTCGAGGGAATCCAGATTCCATACTTCGAAGATGGCGCAGACCGCCGCCAGACCGGCCGAGAAGATGTCGGCGCGCTCCGGGGCGAGGCCGGGCACGCCCGCCTCCGCCATCCATCTTCGCTCCAGGATCGCGCGCTCGAGGCGCTGCAGCCCGTCGCGCGTGATGTTGCCGTTGGTGAATCCATTCGCACCGAGCACGCTGCACACCGACTCCATGGTGCCCGATGTGCCGATGACTCTGGCCCCGCCGAACCCATCGAACTGAGCGTGGATGGGGCGCAGCAGCCGCGCCGATTCCTCGCGTGCGGCGCGAAACGCATCTGGAGAGTGGGGTACGTCGCTAAAGAACCGATCCGTCAGGCTCACGCATCCGAGACGCACGCTGCCGAGGCTTCTGGGCGCAAAAGCGTGCCCAAGGGCGAACTCCGTACTGCCACCGCCGACGTCGATGACGAGCCAGTCGTCGGTGTCGGAGGCCAGCGTGTGGGAAACGCCGAGAAAGATGAGTTCCGCTTCCTCGTGTCCGGTCAGGATCCGGATCGGGCAATCGAGCAGCTGCCGGGCCTGCGGAAGGAAGTCCTCCGGATTGGAGGACTCGCGCAGCGCCGACGTGCCGACAACCCGAACGCACGTCTTCGGAATGCCGCGCAGGCGCTGGGCGAAGCGGTCGACACAGGCGAGGCCTCGGTCGATCGCCTGCGCGGTCAGCACGCCATCGTGCTGACCCCGCGCCAGCTGTACCTTTTCCTTCACCCGCTCGAACGGCTCGAGTACGCCGTCTTCCGCGCGCGCGATCAACAGGTGGAAGCTGTTGGAACCGAGGTCCACGGCCGCGAAGGTCTCAACCATCTCTCGGGTCACCCTTGTGATCCGCCTCACAGTCCCCAGTTAATAGGGTCAAGAATAGCAGGCGGCCCCGCCCACAACCGCGACAGGACCGCGGCAGAAGCGCCGTGAGCGGGCAGCCCGGGGTTGCGCGTCTTAGCCGCGCCGCGGCCGGGAGTGCTACACTCCTCGCCATTCGAATCGGGCATCTCGCCCAACCAACCAGACACACCGGAGACCACCGATGGGCGACAAGATTGTTCATGTGACCGACGCCACCTTCGAAGCCGACGTACTCAAGGCCGACAAGCCCGTGCTGGTGGATTACTGGGCGGAGTGGTGTGGCCCGTGCAAGATGATCGCACCGATTCTCGACGAGATCGCGACGGAATACGGCGACCGCGTGAAAGTGTGCAAGATCGACATCGATTCCAATCAGCAGACACCACCGAAATACGGCATCCGGGGCATACCCACCCTGATGCTGTTCAAGAATGGCAGCGTGGAAGCGACCAAGGTCGGCGCATTGTCGAAGTCCCAGCTCGCGGCATTTCTCGACAGCAACATCTGAACCGCGGCTCCGCGGGGCGTCTCGGTCGGGTTTCGACCCCATCCGAGCGCCCCGAATCGTCAGGCTAGACGCACCGCGGATGCGGTGATAGATTTCGACCTGCCAGCGCCGATTCCATCCGCTGCGTTCTCCGCGATTCCTCGGGTTTCACTTTCGCAACCCATCCCTGCGGGTTCGGCGCGCATCACAGATTCGTCAAATCCAATCTTCCAGTAGTCAATCTATGAACCTCACCGACCTCAAGCGCAAACCTGTTGGAGACCTCGTGGACATGGCCCGGGAAATGGGCCTCGAGAACATTGCCCGTTCTCGAAAACAGGAGGTGATCGCCGCGATCCTGCGGTCACAATCGAAGAACGGCGAAGACATTTACGGGGATGGAACCCTCGAAATACTGTCGGACGGCTTCGGCTTCCTCCGCTCCCCCGACTCCTCCTACCTCGCCGGGCCCGACGACATCTACGTCTCGCCCAGCCAGATCCGCCGCTTCAATCTGCGCACGGGCGACTCCATTGCCGGCAAGATCCGGCCTCCGAAGGACAGCGAGCGCTACTTCGCGCTGCTCAAGGTCGACGAGATCAACTACAGCGAGCCGAATCTCAAAAAGCACAAGATTCTGTTCGAGAACTTAACGCCCCTCTTCCCCAACCGCAGGCTGCGCCTCGAGCGCGGCAACGGCAGCACCGAAGATCTCTCGATGCGCATCGTGGATCTGGTCGCGCCGATCGGACTCGGCCAGCGCGGGCTGATCGTGTCGCCGCCGAAAGCCGGTAAGACCCTGATGCTCCAGGCCATGGCGCAGTCGATCGTCGCCACCAACCCCGATGTCGTGTTGATCGTACTGCTGATCGATGAACGCCCGGAGGAAGTCACGGACATGCAGCGTTCCGTACGCGGCGAAGTCGTGGCCAGCACCTTCGACGAACCGCCATCGCGGCACGTCCAGGTCGCGGAAATGGTGATCGAGAAAGCCAAGCGCCTCGTCGAACATCAGAAGGACGTGGTCATCCTGCTCGATTCGGTCACCCGCCTGGCACGGGCCTACAACACCATCGTGCCGTCGTCCGGCAAGGTGCTCACCGGGGGCGTCGATGCCAATGCCCTGGAGCGTCCCAAGCGCTTCTTCGGCGCGGCACGCAACATCGAAGAGGGCGGCAGCCTGACCATCATCGCCACCGCACTCGTCGAAACCGGCTCGAAGATGGACGAAGTCATCTACGAGGAATTCAAGGGTACGGGCAACATGGAACTGCACCTCGAGCGGAAGATCGCCGAGAAGCGGATCTACCCGGCCATCAACATTCGTCGTTCGGGCACCCGGCGCGAAGACCTGCTGATGACCGAGGAAGAGCTCACGCGCGCCTGGATCCTGCGGCGGCTCCTCCATGAAATGGACGACCTCGCGGCGATCGAATTCCTGGTCGACAAGTTGCGCCAGACCAAGACCAACGAACTCTTCTTCGCATCGATGAAGGGGAACCGCTGAGGGCGGAGCACACCGCGCGTCTGATCAAGGTCGAGCAGCGTGCCGGAGACGTTCGAATCGTCACGCTTGCTGCGAACACGCCGTTTCAGTTCCGTGCCGGACAGTACCTGAATCTCGCAGCCGAAGACCGTTCGATCCCGTTCACGATCGCGAGCGCACCAGCGCGCCTGCCAACGATCGAACTGCACTTCCGGCCACTGCCGGGCAATGCGGACGCTGCCGCCGTGAATCGCCTCATCGAATCGGCGTCCGTCGTTCACTTCGACGGACCGCACGGCGACGTTCATGTCGACGAGACCTTCGATGAGCCCCTGACGATCCTCGCCGGCGGCACCGGCATCAGCCAGGCGCAGGCCATCGTCGATCAGCTGCGTGTGAGGCAGCGACCACCACCGGTTCGCGTCGTCTGGAGTCTCACCACCGCAGACCATGCGTACTGCGCCGCGTTCTTCGAAACGGTTTCGGGCGGATGGCTCGACTTCGAGATCGTGGTGGATACACCTCCGAAGAACGGCGCGGTCGCCTGGGTGGAGAACCGACTACAAGCCCTCGATGGCGCAGTCATCCTCGGCGGCAACCCCGGCTTCGTCTACTCGGTCCTGGACGCGATCGAAGCTCGGGGGTGGAACGTCCGCGTGATGGCAGACGCGTTCAGCTACGCGCCGCGGTAGCGCTGGAACTTCCGCGCATCACTCGGCCGCGAAGTGCTTCGCGAAGTACGAAGCCGCTCCGTCGGCGTCGTTCAGCGCGAGACAGACGTGGCCGAGCGCCGCATACGCCGCAGGCGTCGGCGCAAGTTGTACGCTCTTCTCCAGGTACTCGCGCGCTTTCGCCGCGTCGTCGGCACGCGTCGCCAGCCGTCCGAGAGCGAAGTAAAGCGCAGCGTCACCGTCGTGCTGCTTGATGAGCGACTCGGCGTACTCGAGCTGGCGCGCCGGATCAGCGGAGGCCAGACTTCCGTAGGCCTCGATGAGTTCGTCCGACCAATCCGACTTGAGCGCCTTGCGCAGCATTTCCTCCGCCACATCGGCGGCGCCGCCACGTTCGAACGCTCGCGCACCATTTGCGACGACGACGGCATCGTCTTTCAACGCCTTTGGTATCGAGTCCCATGCGGCGCTCACCTCGTCTGCGCTCACCGCGCTCAACCCCTTGACGATGCCTTGGCGCTCGAGACGCAGCAGGTCTTCCTCGGGCAGCACCTTGTGTCGGCGCAGATCCTTGTCGAGCGAACCGATGCCGGCAATGTCGCCCAGCGCAACCCTGCATTCCAGCAGGTGCCGCATCACCGCCACGTGACGCGGCGCCTCCTCATGCAGCTTCGCAAGCGTCGCCTCGGCGGCGACGTGGTCGCCCGCCGCGATCGCCATCTGTGCGCCTGCCAGGCGGACGCCGACCGAGGATCCCGCCGCCGATTCCGCCGCGTGCGACAGCAGCCGATCGCGCGATTCCGTCTCACCCAGCTCGTTCGCCGCGCGCGCTGCACCCAGGTAGTTGACGAACGGCATCTCGGACTTCGACACGGAATTGAGCAAGGCCGCACGAGCGCCGTTCCAGTCGCCCTCCGTCAGCAGAACCATGCCACGCACCGTCTGCTCGCGCGCCTGCCGCTCGCGGCGTTTCGTATTCCATCCGCGCACGCCGGAGCCCACGCTCAGGGTGCGCCGGATCACTGCGACGATCACACGAACGACGATCCAGACGGCGGCGAGCGCCAGTAATCCGAACCAGAGGCTGGTCTCGAGGATCAGATCGTCGTACACCACCAGTACATAGCCCGGGTCGCGCCCCATGAGGGACGCCAACACGCCGCCGACGACCAGCGCGAGCACGAGGGCGATGGCCGCCTTCTTCATGGTTGGGCCTCGGAACCCGTCGTGGCGGCCTCAGGGGTGTCCACTTCGTCGACTTCTACTTCGTCGA
>JBFKCZ010000138.1:0-6742 GCA_041620035.1 Pseudomonadales bacterium | reverse complement strand
TGCCGCAACTGCAAGATCGTGCGGCGCAAGGGCGTCGTGCGAGTGATCTGCACGGCGGAGGCCCGCCACAAGCAGCGGCAAGGGTGAGGTTGCGGATGCAGACCTTGTACACATCGAGTTCGCCCGCTAAGCTTGGCGCCCTTTTTTCGCGCCAACTCAGCGGACCAGTAGGAAACGGAGCCCGCTAATGGCGCGTATTGCCGGAATCAACGTCCCCGATAACAAGCACGCGGTCATTTCGTTGACCTACATCTTCGGTATCGGCCGATCCAAGTCGATGCGCATTTGCGCAGCCGCTGGCGTGAATCCGAACGCCCGCATCCAGGATCTGTCGGAACCGGATCTGGATGCCATTCGGGCGGAAGTCGCCAAGCACACGGTGGAAGGCGATCTGCGTCGCGAAGTGTCCATGAACATCAAGCGGCTCATGGACTTAGGTACGTATCGCGGCATCCGTCACCGGCGCGGACTGCCGCTTCGGGGACAACGAACACGCACCAACGCGCGTACCCGTAAAGGGCCGCGCCGTCCGGTCAAGAGATAAGAGATAGAGGCAGCCATGTCAGAAACGTCGAACGCACCAACCACGCGCAAGAAGACCAAACGCACCGTCATCGACGGCATTGCTCACGTGCAGGCGTCCTTCAACAACACCGTCATTACGATCACGGATCGTCAAGGCAACGTGCTGTGTTGGGCCACCGCCGGGGGCGCTGGCTTCAAGGGCTCGCGCAAGAGCACGCCCTTCGCAGCGCAGGTGGCGGCGGAGAAAGCAGTTCTTGCTGCGCAGGAATATGGATTGAAGAGCGTCGATGTGCTGGTCAAGGGGCCGGGTCCGGGTCGCGATTCCGCGGTTCGTTCGCTGAATGCCGCCGGGTTGCGCATCAATAGTATTTCCGACGTGACGCCGATCCCGCACAACGGGTGTCGCCCACCGAAGAAGCGTCGCGTCTAAAGGTTCGAGTAGGAGAGGCTGATGGCCCGATATCTAGGCCCGAAACTGAAGCTGGCACGCCGCGAAGGAACCGATCTGTTCCTGAAGAGCGGTGTACGTCCATTGGACTCGAAGTGTCGCGCGGAGACCGCGCCGGGACAGCATGGTGCCCGACGCACACGTCTGTCCGACTACGGCGTGCAGCTGCGTGAGAAGCAGAAGGTCCGCCGTCTCTATGGCGTGCTGGAGCGGCAGTTCCGCAACTACTACAAGAAGGCGGACCGTCAGAAGGGTGCGACGGGTGAAAACCTGCTCCGCCTCCTCGAATCGCGATTGGACAACGTCGTCTATCGCATGGGGTTCGGGGCAACACGCGCGGAATCCCGTCAGCTCGTTTCGCACAAGGCGGTGACGGTGAATGGCTCGGTCGTCAACATACCGAGCTTTCAGGTACGGCCCGAGGACGTCGTCGCCGTGCAGGAACGCGCGAAGGGCCAGCTGCGCATCCAGGCTGCGTTGCAGATGGCGGCCCAGCGCGGCGTTGCAGAATGGGTAGACGTGGATGCGGGCAAGATGTCCGGCACGTTCAAGCGTATCCCGGACCGCGGCGAACTGCCGGCCGAGATCAACGAGAACCTGATCGTGGAACTCTACTCGAAGTAATTGGCTAACTCCCCGTAAAGGAAGGAGATCGGAATAATGTCGCAGTCGGTGAACGAATTTCTCACACCTCGCCATATCGACGTGCAGGAACTGGGAAACACCCACGCGCGGGTGACCCTGGAGCCGCTCGAGCGCGGCTTTGGTCACACCCTTGGCAATACGCTGCGTCGCATCCTGTTGTCGTCGATGCCAGGTCATGCGATTACCGAGGTGCAGATCGACAATGTGCAGCACGAGTACAGCACCCTCGAAGGCGTACAAGAGGACGTGATCGACATCCTTCTCAACCTGAAGGACGTCGCGGTAGTCCTGCACTCCGGCGAAGAAGCCACGATCTCGCTGACCAAGAAGGGTCCGGGCGCGGTTGTCGCCGGCGACTTCCAGCTCACCCAGGACGTCACGATCGTCAACCCGGATCACGTGATCTGCACGTTGAACGAGAACGGCGCGATCAAACTGGAAGCCAAGGTCACGACGGGGCGTGGCTACCAGCCTGCGGAGATTCGTGAGGACGACGAAGAAGAGTCGCGTCCCATTGGCATTCTGCGCATCGATGCAACGTACAGCCCGATGCGCCGCGTCGCCTACACGGTGGAGAGCGCGCGAGTCGAGCAGCGAACGAACCTCGACAAGCTGATTCTCGACATCGAAACGAACGGTACGATCGATCCGGAAGAGGCGATCCGCCGCGCGGCGACCATCCTCCAGCAGCAATTGGCGGTGTTCGTCGACCTGGAAAGCGAAGCCGAACCGGAAGCCGAAGAGAAGCAGGACGAGATCGATCCCATTCTGCTGCGGCCCGTGGATGACCTCGAGCTGACGGTTCGTTCGGCCAACTGCTTGAAAGCAGAGAACATCTACTACATCGGTGACCTGATACAGCGCACCGAAGTGGAGTTGCTGAAGACTCCGAACCTCGGCAAGAAGTCGCTGACCGAAATCAAGGACGTGCTGGCCTCGCGCGGCTTGTCGCTAGGCATGCGTCTGGAAAACTGGCCGCCTGCGAGCCTTCGCAAGGATGCCGTCGCGTAAGCCACGACACCCGTCATAGAACGGAAGTAGGGAACAGGAACAATGCGTCATCGCAAGAGTGGTCGTCACTTCAACCGGCCCACCGCCCATCGTGAAGCCATGTTGCGCAACCTGGCGATCTCGCTCATCGAGCACGAAGTCATTCGCACGACTTTGCCGAAGGCGAAGGAGCTGCGCTCCGTCGCGGAACCGCTGATCACGCTCGCGAAGAACGACTCCGTCGCCAACCGCCGGCTCGTGTTCGACCGCACGCGCTCGAAGAGCGCTGTGGGCAAGCTGTTCGCTGAACTGGGTCCGCGCTACGCGACCCGTCCGGGCGGTTACACGCGCATTCTGAAGTGCGGGTATCGACCCGGCGACGCAGCGCCGATGGCCTTCATCGAGCTGGTGGATCGACCCGTCGTCGAGGAATCGGACGACGAGACCGAATCCGCGGACAACGAGTAGCTTGAAGCAGTGAAGTGACCGGCGGCTTGCGCCGCCGGCTGCTTCGTTCGTCGATGCCCACCAGCTTCCAACCCCCACGCCGTACATTGCTCGGACCAGGTCCCAGCGACGTCAGTTCGCGCGTATTGGCGGCACTCGCCCGGCCCACGATCGGACATCTCGATCCCGAGTTCATCCGCATGATGGACGAGGTGAAGGCGATGCTGAAAAGCGCCTTCCGCACCCGCAACGAACTGACGTTTGCCGTTTCCGCACCCGGCTCTGCCGGCATGGAAACCTGCTTTGCGAATCTCGTCGAACCCGGCGATACGGCCATCGTCTGCATCAACGGCGTGTTCGGCGGCCGCATGGCCGAGAACGTGCGCCGCTTGGGTGGCGATGTGGTGATCGTCGAAGACGCCTGGGGTGAGCCCGTAGACGTGGCGAAGGTCGCCGATGCATTCGCGAAACACCCCGGCGCGAAGTTACTCGCCTTCGTTCATGCGGAAACGTCGACGGGCGTTCGATCCGACGCAGCCGCGCTGTGCGCGCTGGCGCGGAGCCAGGGTGCCTTGTCCATCGTCGATGCCGTCACATCGCTGGGCGGCATCGAGCTCGACGTCGATGCTTGGGGCGCCGACGCCGTGTACTCGGGTACGCAGAAGTGTCTTTCCGCGCCACCCGGATTGTCGCCGGTGACATTCAGTCCCCGCGCCGCCGCCGCGGTGCGTGGGCGCACGAGTCCGGTGTCGAGCTGGTTTCTCGATCTGTCGCTCGTGATGGCGTACTGGGGTGGCGAGGGCGCACGCGTCTATCACCACACCGCGCCGGTCAATGCCTTGTATGGGTTGCACGAGGCGCTCGTGATGCTCGAGGAGGAAGGTCTCGAAAACGCCTGGCGCCGACACGCGGCGCGGCATCGGGTATTGCGTGGCGCCTTGGAAGCGCGCGGATTCTCCTTTCTCGTGGACGAAACCCACCGGTTGCCTCAACTCAACGCCGTGCGGCTGCCCGATGGTGTCAACGAGGCCGACGTTCGACGCCGGCTCTTGACGGATTTCGACATCGAGGTCGGTGCGGGGCTCGGTGCGCTTGCCGGGAAGATCTGGCGGATTGGCCTGATGGGCCACGGTGCCACCGAAGCCAACATCGCGCGCTTGTGCGAAGGGTTGGACGCGCTGATCTAGCACCGCTGCGCGAGCGGAGTGCCCCTGGAGGGTTCGCACAAGTCATCGGAATCACTGTGGGAGCGCCCTTGGGCGCGAACGCCCTTCGCGGGCAAGTCGCTCGGCCGCTTGCGGGCGAGCCTCGCTCGGCCGCTTGCCGGCGAGCCCCCGCTGCCACCTAGAATCACCCTATGTCCATTCTCCAACGATTGCTCGGCGTGCCTGGCTTGGCACCGCGGGTGGCGCAGAGCTTTCGCCGGGAGCAGGTGACGGAGCTCACACTGCCCGTCGCGACCGGATTGATGGAAGGCGGCTTTGTTGCCGTGGTCGCCGCAAAAGCCTTTGTCGTAGACCCGTGGGTCATCGCGGTCATCTCGGCATCGCCCATGTTCGGCAACCTGTCGAGTTTCTTCTGGAATCGAATCGGTACCGCGCGCCCGAAGGTGCCACTCGTCGTGATCCTGCAGGCACTGGTGTTGTGTTGCGTCGCGGCCATTGCGGCGACACCGCGCTCAGACTGGGGTGTGTGGGTACTGGTCGGCAGCGTCATCAGCTGCCGCTTGCTGATCGCCGGCATCATCACGACCCGCAGTGTCGCATGGAGTCTCAACTACGGTCGCGGTCAGCGCGCCCGTGTCACGGGGCGACTGCAGATCATCGCCAGTCTGGTCGTCGTGATGACGACCAGTCTCGCCGGATTGATTCTCGATGCACACCCGGAAAATTTCCGCTGGCTTTACGCGGCCGGTGT
Source organism: Pseudomonadales bacterium (assembly GCA_041620035.1). Lineage (GTDB taxonomy): Bacteria > Pseudomonadota > Gammaproteobacteria > Pseudomonadales > Azotimanducaceae > SZUA-521. The sequence continues at coordinate 1,770 of JBFKCZ010000138.1, read as the reverse complement.
GCTGATCGGTGCCATCGGCGTCTGGTCCTTTTCGCACGTGGTCGTCGTTGGTGAGAAGCGCCAAAGGGTGCTGGAACGTCAGGGTGACGAGCACGGTTCGACCCGCAATCATTTCTTCGCGATCCTCTACGCCGACCGGCAATACGCCCGCTATCAGCTGTATCAGTTCACGTCGGGAGTGGCGGCGATGATGCTGGAGCCTGCGCTCGTGTATCTCGTCTCACGACAGATGGGGGCGAGCTACGTAGCCAGTATCGGCATCACGATGATCATCCCGTTCCTGCTCAATCTCACGACGTTGCCGTTCTGGGCGCGCTATCTGGATCGCGTGCACGTTGCCGAGTTTCGCGCGCGACAGAACGCCGGCTGGGTCGTCGGCGTGCTCGTCATGTTCTGGGGTGCCTACGATCTGTCCCTGCTGTGGCTTGCCGTCGGCCGCGTGATCGTCGGAATCGTCAACGGCGGCGGCTCGCTCGCCTGGCAGCTCGGCCACAACGACTTCGCGCCCAAGGATCAACTGTCGGCCTACATGGGCGTCCATGTCACGTTGACGGGCGTGCGTGGCGCATTCGCGCCGTTTCTGGGTATGGCGTTGTACGTGGGGTGGTCGGATTTCGCGATGGTGCCAGACATGCCGGGTCTCGGCCCGTGGCTGTTCGTGGTGTCGGCGGTGCTCGGTGTAACGGCCTGGCGCGGGTTCAATCGACTCGCGCGCGAGGTTCGCGACAAGCCGCGGCCGACGTGAGTCGGGGTTGTGTTTCTGCCGGCGCAGGCGGACGGGTGGCGAGTTGCCGTGATGGATCTGAGACAATGGCGCTCATGGACACGGCCAAGCAGCTCTTTTCCTACCGCCCTTTCTGGGCGCATCGGTTCGGCATCGCACCGTTTCTGCCCACCACGCGGAACGAGATGGACGAACTCGGCTGGGATTCGTGCGATGTGGTGATCGTGACCGGCGACGCCTATGTGGATCACCCGAGTTTCGGTATGGCGATCGTCGGACGGCTGCTCGAGGCACAGGGGTTTCGCGTCGGCATCATCGATCAACCCGACTGGTCGAGTGCGGACGACTTTGCGCGGCTCGGCCGTCCCAACCTGTTCTTCGGCATCACTGCCGGCAACATGGACTCGATGGTCAACCGCTACACGGCGGACCGGCGGATCCGCAGCGACGATGCCTACACACCCGGTGGCAAAGCCGGTAAGCGGCCGGATCGCAGCGTGATCGTCTACGCGCAGCGCGCACGTGAAGCGTTCAAAGACGTGCCGATCGTGCTCGGTGGCATCGAAGCGAGCCTGCGCAGAATCGCGCATTTCGACTATTGGTCGGAGAAGGTACGGCGCTCGATACTGCTCGATGCCAAGGCCGACATCCTGCTGTATGGCAATGCGGAGCGCGCGCTGACGGAACTCGCGCATCGGCTGGCAGCGGGCGAAGCGGTCGGCGCGATCACCGACCTGCGCGGCACCGCGTTCGTAAGGGATTCGATTCCCGAGGGCTGGATCGAAGTCGATTCCACGCACTTCGACAGTCCGGGACGAATCGAGCCGCACCCGGATCCGTATGCCATGTCCCCCGGGGCGACGCTGCCGGATCCGAAACCGGAAGCGCCCAGATCAGAAACTCAGGTCGTTCGTTTCGTTCGCGAGGTTCCCGCCGCGAAACGGGCGACGAGCGTGATCCGCCTGCCCCCTTACGAAATCGTTCGCGACGATCCGGTGTACTACGCGCACGCATCACGCATCCTGCACGTTGAATCGAACCCGGGT
>JBFKCZ010000137.1:0-6745 GCA_041620035.1 Pseudomonadales bacterium | reverse complement strand
TCGGGCAGACCGGCACCAACGGCACCACACCCGCGGTGGCACGTCTATTCGAACTCGCAACGGGGCAGTCGATCACCGCGCTGCGCAATCAGTTGATAGACCTGCCGTCGCCGCCTCCCGTGCCCTCGACGGCGATTTTCAGCCGCACCGACGGTGTGGCGCATTGGAAAACCTGCATCGAGCGGGAAACCCCCAACACCGACAACGTCGAAGTCGTGGCCAGCCATTGCGGCATGGGCTTCAACCCGGTGATCTACTACGTCATCGCCGACCGGCTCGCCCTGCCCAACGGGGCATGGCAGAAGTTCGAACGCGGAGGGTGGCGCGGATTCGTGTATCCCCGCGCCATTTATGCGGCCGGGCCGTCGATCCCATCGGGGGCAACCGCGCCGGGCTCCGCGACGAGCTAAGTTCCGCTGGGCGGCTTGCGCGTCTCGGTAGCGGGCGGACGGGTATTACTGAGGAAGCCCGACAGCATCTTCTGATACGCCTCCCACGACTGCAGCCCGCCGGTGATGAGGGACTGGGTCAGCGTCGCCATCACACCCCCATCGAGCCCCTTCTGCACCTGGGCGGTGATTCGATCGACTACCAGGTTCTGAATCGGGGTCAGATCGGGCAGACCGAATAGCCGCCGCAGCTCCTCGGGCGTCAAATCCACATCCACGCTGATCTTCATCGAACCTCCGTCGGGCCCCTGCCCGGTGTTGCGTTTTCGCACTGCCGCAAAGGGTATACCATGGTCGGGATCACTGACGCCGATGGTTCCGGCCGGAGCATGCTGCATTGCGCATACTGAAAAAGTACCCCAATCGACGACTCTACGACACCGAAAAGAGCGCCTACGTCACCCTGGAAGACGTTCGCAAGATGATCCTCGCGAAGGATCCGGTCAAAGTCGTCGATTCGAAGTCCGGGAACGACCTCACACGCAGCGTGCTGCTCCAGATCATCGCCGAGCAGGAGGCCGAAGGCCACGAGCCACTGCTGACCAACAAGGTGCTCGAACAGGTCATCCGATTCTACGGCGACAGCATGCAAGGCGTTCTCAGCCGATATCTCGAGCAAAGCATGTTCACGTTCCTGGAGCAGCAGGAACTCTATCAGCGACGCATGCGCGAAGTGCTGAACGCCAATCCGATCCGGCTCATGCAGAAGCTCGCCGACCAGAACATCGCATTCCTCCGTTCCCTGCTGCCGGGCGCGCCGCAAATGGATCCCGAGAAGACCGAGATGCCAAGCGCAAACGACCCGAACCGCGACAAACCCAGCCAATCTTGAATCCATCCGGACTTTGATACACTGACGCAAAGCCGCCACCACAGCGGCCGGGTCATCGTCATCGGGGGGAATCATGTCGTTCGCATCACCACGCCGCTGGCTGGCGGTTTCGCTCGTCCTCGGACTCTTGTCCGCGTGTTCCGATCCGTCCACCAGCACGCCTTCGCAACCCGAAGCCGGCGCATCCGCGCCGCCATCCGCGGCCGATGCGCGCGCGGCGGCAATCGCGCGTAACACAGGCTCCGTGGACGGAGCGCGAATCGCCAACTTCGACAAAGAGCCCGGCAACTGGCTCGCCCATGGCAGGGATTACGGTGAGCAGCGCTTTTCTCCGCTCGACCAGATCAACGCCGGGAACGTCGCTTCGCTGGCGCTCGCCTGGCACTGGGACACGGGGACGACCCGCGGCCTCGAAGCAACCCCGATCGTCGTCGATGGCGTGATGTACTCCACCGGCTCCTGGAGTGTGGTGTTCGCCAACGACGCCAAGACCGGCGAACTCATCTGGCAGTACGACCCGCAGGTCAAACGCGAGTGGGGCAAGTTCGCCTGCTGCGATGTCGTCAACCGTGGGGCCGCAGTCTGGAAGGGACGCGTCTACGCCGGCACCATCGACGGTCGCCTCATCGCGCTCGATGCCGCGACCGGCAAGCTCGTCTGGGAGAAACTGACGATCGATCCGGAGCGCCCCTACACGATCACCGGCGCGCCGCGCATCGTGAAAGACAAGGTAATCATCGGCAACGGCGGCGCGGAATACGGCGTGCGCGGTTACATCACCGCCTACGATACGGAGACCGGCGCGGAGCAGTGGCGATTCTTCACCGTGCCCGGTGATCCGTCCAAACCCGTCGAAGGCAAGCACCTCGAGCAGGCCGCGGGCACATGGCGCGGCGGCAAGTGGTGGGAAGTCGGCGGCGGCGGCACGGTGTGGGATTCCATGGCCTACGACACCGAACTGAATCTCCTGTACATCGGCGTGGGGAATGGCTCGCCCTGGAACCGCTACATCCGCAGTCCAGGCGGCGGCGACAATCTCTATCTTGCGTCGATCGTGGCCATCAATCCGGACAGCGGCGAAATGGCCTGGTTCTATCAGACCACGCCGGGCGACACCTGGGACTACACCGCCACCCAGCACATGATCCTCGCCGACATCGAGATCAACGGCGCGCAGCGCAAGGTACTGATGCAGGCGCCGAAGAACGGCTTCTTCTACGTCATCGATCGCACCAACGGCGAGTTCATCTCTGCGGAAGCCTACGTCCCGGTCAACTGGGCGAGCCACATCGACAAAGAAACCGGGCGTCCCGTCGAGAATCCGGAAGCGCACTACGCCAACGAAGCAAAGACGATCTTCCCGTCACCCTACGGCGGGCACAACTGGCATCCGATGTCGTACAGCCCGATGACCAAGCTGGTCTACATTCCCGCGCTCGATCTCAACTTCAAGTTCGCGCAGAACAACGCGTTCAAACACGAGCCGGGCTCGTGGAACTTGGGCGTCGACACGTCTCTCATGGTGCCTGCCAAGACCGTCGAGGGGCAGATCAAGGACTTGCGCAACGTGAAGGGTCATCTCGCCGCGTGGGACCCCATTTCGCAGAAAGAAGTGTGGCGCGTTCAACATGCCACCTCCTGGAACGGTGGCGTCTTGTCGACAGCGGGCAATCTCGTCTTCCAGGGCCGCAGCGATGGCAAGTTCGCAGCCTATGCAGCTGATACGGGCAAGCTGTTGTGGGAGACCCCCGTCTACAACGGCATCATCGCCGCCCCGGTGTCCTACACCGTCGACGGTGAACAGTACGTTGCCGTGCTCGCGGGCTGGGGCGGGGCATTCGCCATGGCATCGGGTGTACCGAAACACCGCGACAACGTGCTTCAGGGCGGCCGCCTGCTCGCATTCAAGATCGGCGGCACCGACTCGCTTCCGCAACCCAAGGTGACACCCATCAACATACCGGCACCACCCGACATGGCGACCACGCCCGAAGAGATCGCCCAGGGCGAGACGTTGTTCCATACCTACTGCAGCGTGTGTCACGGCCCCGGCGTGCTGTCGGCGGGTTCGCTGGCGGATCTGCGCTACATGGCGCCGGAAACCCACGCCGCATGGGACGCGATCGTTCGCGGCGGCGCGTTCGTCGGCAAAGGCATGGCGAGCTTCGCACACGTCCTCGACGAAAAGCAGTCGCGCGCCATACACGCTTATGTCGTCAGCCAGACGAAGGCGGGTATCGCGTTCTGCGAAACCGACTACCCGAAGGAGTATCCGGAGCTCTTCGAAACCGCCTGTGTCAGACGCGCGGGCGCGGCCGAGTAAATTAGTCAGGCACCTGCGGCTGGCAGTAGCTACTGCAGCCGTCGGGTGTCGGTTTCGCTGAGTCCGAGCGTGACCGCAAGCGGGCGATGGTCCGACAACTCGCAGTCGAGCACCTCGAACTGGCGCACGGTGAGACCGGGCGTCACCAGGATGTGATCGAGCGCGATCTCCGGCCGCCAGCTGGGGTAGGTGGGCAGCGTCGTGTTGGCCGGCACGAGGGCAGTGTCGGACAGCGGCGAGCCGAACAGGAGTCGGGTGAGATGACTGTTCATGTCACCCATGATCACCACGTGGTCATGGCCCTGGATCAGTTCACGAACGTATGACAGCTGGCGATGGCGCGACCTTTCGCCCAGCGACAGATGCAGCAGCACGACGAGCACTTCGGAGTCACCGAAGCTCACGCGCATCACGATCGCACCACGGCCCGGAATCATGCCCGGCAGCTTGTGATCTTCGAGACAGCGCGGCTCCAGTCGAGACAGCAGCCCGTTGCCATGCTGAGCCAGCGGCCCCAGATCACGATTCAGCTGCGCGTACCAATAGGGGAAGTGGGCGCGGTAGGCCAGGTACTCGACCTGATTCACGAATCCACTGCGCAGGCTGCCCGCGTCGATCTCCTGCAGCGCCACGACGTCGTATGCACCAATCAGCTCCGCGATGCGTCGCAGGTTGTTGGCGCGGGACTCGTGCGGCAGCAAGTGTTTCCAACCACGGGTCAGATAGTGCCGGTAGCGGCTGGTGCTGATGCCCACCTGGATGTTGAACGAGAGCAGGCGGAGCACATCCTGCTCGCACTCGGTGTGTACACCCCGCGGATTGAGCGACGCCGTTACCTGCGCCCACTGCGGTTCCGCACGGCGCTGGGTTGCGAAGTTCGCAAGTGAACCGAGGGCTTTGTGCATCACGCCGGGGAAGGGTCCTTGGGCGATCGAGTCCGGGAGTCTAGCAACGAGACCCGTCACCAACTGTGCAGTGTCTGGCATTTCCCGAGCGGTACTCACCCGCCCGCCGTTCCCTTGCGAATCTTGTCGATGAGGAAGTCGGCCACTGAGAGCACCCTCACGTTGCTCCCTTCGAGCATGCCACCATAGACGCGGTACTTGCCATCGACGATCAGGGTCGGTACACCGGTGACGCGGTACATGCGGCCTTGGGCGTCCGCCTGCATCGTCTTGCTTCGCACGCCGAAGGAGTTCAGCACTCTCACGAACTCGTCCTCGGAAATGCCAGCGCTCTCCTTGAACACCAACGCCAGCGCCATGGGGTCGCGCAGATCGCGCTTGCGAATGTGGATGGCATCGAAGAGCGCCCCGTGCATCTTGTCCTGCACACCGAGCACTTCAGCCGTGTAGAACGCTTGCGCGAAGATCCGCCAGTCCTCGCGCACCATCGCGGGCACGCGGCGGAACAACACATCGCTCTGCTGGTTCGCGCGCCACGATTCCAGAATGGCGTCGAAGGCGAAACAGCCTCCGCACCCGTAGGAAAACACCTCGACGACTTCGATCTTGCCGGGGGCCGCCGTATCGACCGGGATCGGCAACACCTCGTAGTGCACGCCAGCCTCGAAATCCTCCGCCCAAGCCGGGCTGAAGAAAAATCCCAGGAGGGCAAGCGACAGTACGAGCCGTGACTTCATAGCGTGTTCCTCGAAGACGAAAAGGGGCAGCCGCAGCCACCCCTACTGGCGTTCACGATCCGCGGCGGGAGGTTCGACACCCCGCGATCGACTTAGTGCAATCCCTGAATGTAGTTGGCGACCGCCTTGATCTCGCCGTCGGTCAAGCCTTCCGCCACAGCGCGCATCACCCCGCCGAGGGATTCGTCGGTCACCCGCACACCCTCGCGGTAGGCCGTGAGCTGTGTCACCAGATAGTCGGCCGGCTGGCCGCCGAGACCGGGGAATCCGGCCAGACTGTTGCCGGCGCCAACCGGCGAATGGCATGCCGCGCAGGCTGCAACACCTTTTCGCGCGATACCGCCGCGATAGATCTGCGCGCCGACATCGAGACGCTCGTCCTTGGCCTGCCCGACGGGGCGAGGCATCGCTGCGTAGTACGCCGCGAGATTCACGAGATCGGCGTCGGACATGGCGTCGAGCTGGCCGGTCATGAGCGGTGCGACTCGCACGCCACTCTTGATCGCGCGGAGCTGATCCGCCGTGTACTTCTCGCCCTGGCCCGCCAGGTTGGGATAGCCCGGGAGCGTCGTCACCCCGTCCTGGCCGTGACAGGCCGCGCACGGAGCGGCGAGCGCCGCACCTGCGGCTGCATCACCGGCGGCCGACGCGTTCGAGGACAGAACGAGGGCGGAAAGAGCGAGAACGACGATAGGGGCAGACCGAACCAATCGCATAGCTTGTTAGACTTGGAGGTTTGAAAACCGCGCGGATTATATACCAAGGTGACAGACAGTATAGGCCGGCCTCACCCAAGGCCCGAGCGCATCAACGCGGTCTTCACCAAGAGCGCACCGACGCTCACGAGTGCGCCGGAGGACGACGCACCCGAGGTGGCGTTCGCGGGCCGTTCGAACGCGGGCAAGTCGAGTGTGCTGAACCGGATCACGGGCAATCGATCGCTGGCGCGTACCAGCAAGACCCCCGGACGCACTCAGCTCATCAATTTCTTCACGACCGATCTCGGCGGACGAATCGTCGATCTCCCCGGCTACGGATACGCGAAAGCCTCGAAGGCGCTCAAGCGGGAGTGGCAGGCCCATCTCGAGGATTACCTGGCCGCGCGACGCAACCTGGTGGCCGTGGTACTGGTCATGGATATTCGGCATCCGTTCGAGCCCTTCGATGCGCAGCTTCTCAACTGGGCGCGCGCCGCGCACATGCCCATGCATGTCCTCCTCAACAAGGCGGACAAGCTGCGCCACGGCGCGCGCACTACGGCGCTGCGCAATGCAAGGCGTGCCCTGCCCGAAGACCTGTTCTCGGTGCAGCTCTTCTCCGCACAGACGGGTCTCGGTCGGGACGAACTGATCGAGGTCCTCACGGCGCATCTGACGGGTGGGCTCCCGTCCTGACTAGAACCTATCTCAGAATCGTTTGCGCGAACGATTCTGAGATAGGTTCTAAAAAAAAGCCCCGGGGCGTATGGTCCGCACCGGGGCAGGCTGTCGCGCGGTCGG
>JBFKCZ010000136.1:0-6748 GCA_041620035.1 Pseudomonadales bacterium | reverse complement strand
TCGCCTATCGCGCGTTCCTGAAGGGACAGGGGAACCGGGCACGCGCAAGCTGGCTCGTGCTCCTGGGCGATGCAGCGTCCACACCAATTCCGGACGAGTCGTTCGACGACGGACTGCGCATCCTGATCGGCCCGAGCCCAGCGCAGCTGCGCAGGGATCCGGACGCGAAGCGAGCCCTATGGCAGAAGATCGCGACGTACGTGAACGGCTGAGCTTTCGGACGATGACGACCGCGGACCTCGATGCGGTCGTAGCCAATGAAGTGCGCAGCTATGCCTATCCATGGACGCGAGGCGTGTTCGCCGATTGTCTGCGATCGGACTACGAATGCTGGGTGCTCGAGTCGCCCCGTGATGGTCTGATCGCACATGGCGTGCTTTCGCATGGATTGGACGAGGCCCACCTGCTCAACATCTGTGTGCGGCGCGATCGGCAGGGTCAGGGTCACGGCCGGCAGCTCGCGCTCCACATGCTCGATCGCGCGCGTGCGCGCCGCGCGGACGTTGTCTACCTCGAGGTGCGCCCATCGAACCGCGTCGCCATTGCGCTGTACGCCTCGCTCGGCTTTACGGAAATCGGCCGTCGCCCCGGCTATTACCCGACCGATCAGGGCTATGAAGACGCGCGGGTGCTCGCGCTTCGCTTCGACGGGAAACCGCCGCTGCCGCCCCCTTGAGCGGGCGCGGCCGTGGTGCCGCGTTCTACGCGTATAATGCCGCGCTTTTTCCGGTAGCCATCGAGCGCTGTGCCCAACCCTCAGATCGACAAGCGACGCACCTTTGCCATCATCTCGCATCCCGACGCCGGCAAGACGACGGTTACCGAGAAGCTCTTGCTGCTCGGCAACGCGATTCTGCTGGCCGGCACGGTGAAGTCGCGGAAGTCGACGCGGCACGCGACGTCGGACTGGATGGCGATGGAGAAGGAACGGGGTATCTCGGTGACGACCTCGGTCATGCAGTTCGTTTATCGGGATCGTGTCGTCAATCTGCTCGACACGCCGGGACACGAGGACTTCTCGGAGGACACCTATCGAACACTGACCGCAGTCGACTCCGCGCTGATGGTCATCGATGGCGCCAAAGGGGTGGAACCGCGCACCATCAAGCTGATGGACGTCTGTCGCATGCGCGACACACCGATCCTGACGCTCATCAACAAGCTCGACCGCGCGATCCGGCCGCCCATCGAACTGCTCGACGAGATCGAGCAGATCCTTTCCATTCAGTGTGCGCCGCTCACCTGGCCGATCGGTATGGGTCGTTATTTCCGCGGCGTCTACCAGCTGAGTGAAGATCGGATCGTCTGCTACGCGCCGGGTCATGGCGATCGCCTGCACGACTACCGGGTGATCCCGGGGCTCGACAGTGCGGAGGCACGCAGCTATCTCGGCGACGAGTACGCAGCGTTCGTCGACGAGATCGATCTGGTTCGCGGCGCCTCGCACGCGTTCGATGTCGATGCGTTTCGAGCAGCCAGGCTCTCGCCGGTGTTTTTCGGAACGGCGCTCGGCAACTTCGGTGTGGATCACATGCTGGACTGTCTGGTCGCAAACGCTCCTCCGCCGCAGCCGCGTGCCGCACATGAACGTCTCGTCCATCCCCACGAGCCGGCATTCAGCGGATTCGTGTTCAAGATCCAGGCGAATATGGATCCGAAGCATCGGGATCGCATTGCGTTCCTGCGGGTGTGCTCCGGTGCGTATCAGCACGGCATGAAGATGCATCAGGTACGGACGGGGAAGGACGTCAAGGTCAACGACGCGGTGACCTTCATGGCTGGTGATCGGGTGCAGGCGGAGGAAGCCTATCCCGGCGACATCATCGGTTTGCACAACCATGGTTCCGTGCAGATAGGCGATACGTTCACCGCCGGGGAGGACCTTCGCTTCACCGGGGTGCCGAACTTCGCACCGGAGCTGTTCCGTCGCGTGCGCGTCCGGGATCCATTGAAGAGCAAGGCGCTGGAGCGCGGACTCACGCAGCTCGCGGAGGAGGGGGCGACCCAGGTATTCAAGCCGCTCACGCGCAACGACCTCATCGTGGGCGCAGTGGGAACACTGCAGTTCGATCTCGTTGCCTTCCGGCTGAAGGATGAGTACCGCGCCGACTGTCTCTATGAAGATGCCAACGTGTATACGGCGCGCTGGGTGTACTGCGACGACGACAAGAAGTTCGCGGAGTTCAAGCGTAAGTGCGAGGACGCGCTGGCCGAGGACGGCGGCGGCTATCTCGCGTATCTGGCACCCACGCGCGCCAACCTGCAGCTCACCCAGGAGCGCTGGCCGGAGGTACGGTTCGCGGCAACCCGTGAGCACTGAGTCGGGTCTCTACCGAATGTGAAGCGCGGGGCGCTCGACCGGCGAAAGTGAACTAGAATTCCGACGGTGAACCCAGGAAAGAAGCCGATGAGTTCGATACTGGTGGTCGACGACGATTCGCAGGTCCTCGAGGTCGTGGGCGAGATGCTGCGGCTGGAAGGCTACGAAGTCGCGACCGCGGTCGATGGCCGCGACGCGGTCAGCCAGTTCAAGCAGGCGCAGTTCGACCTCGTCATCACCGACCTGATCATGCCCGAGAAGGAGGGCCTGGAGACGATCGCGGAGTTGCGAACGATCCGCAGCTCGGTGCCGGTGATCGCCATGTCGGGTGGCGGCCGGATCGGGCCGACCGATTACCTCGAAACGGCCCGTTTCATCGGTGCCAGTGCGACCCTTGCCAAGCCGTTTGCCCGCAGCGAACTCATCACCATGGTGTCGAGCCTGCTGGGCGAATCGCGCGCCACATAGTGCGCTCGTCATGACAGCGCTGGTGTGGCTCGACGCCTATCGCGCGAACCCCGAACGAACGGAGTGGGACGCGGGTAGCCTGGTCACGAAGGTGCTGGCGCCCGACTACGATGCGAAAGCCACCACGGCAACGATCGGCGATCTGAAATCGCGGATCGCCGCGGAAGGGACGGCCACGCCGGCGGCGCTGTGTGAATTCATCGCTTCGGAAGGATTCGCTGGCGAGCGTGGCGACTACTACGACCTCGACAACAGTCGTCTCGATCGTCTGCTCGAGCAGCGCCGCGGCATTCCGATCACCCTTGCGCTGGTGTACATCGAGATTGGCCGGGCGGCCGGCCTGGCGATGCACGGGATCGGCTTTCCCGGCCACTTTCTCGTCCGCGCGAGCCGTACTCTGATCGACCCGTTCGCCAATGCCGTGATCCTCGAGGCGGACTGGCGCGAGTGGCTCCGTAACCACGATCTCCTGGAGCATGCCGGCGTCGCCTTGACTCGGGCTGAGCCCGACGACGTTGCCTTACGCATGTTCAACAACGTCAAGGGCATCCTCTTCGGCCGTGCCGACCACGCCTCCGCGACGACGGCGTTCGATGTCATCGACTGTCAGCTCGCGCTTGGCGCTGAGCCGGTGGCGCTGTACCTGGAGCGCGCGGAGTTGTGGCGGCGCTTCGGATCCGTCGACGGCGTGCGCGCGGCGCTGCGTGAAGCGCGCGACGCGACGACCGACAATACGCTGCGCACCGCGCTCGACGCGCGTCTGGCCGCCATGCCGAAAGCGCCGGACTCCACCGCTCATTGAAGGGCGTTGAACCGGTCTCGCCCTTCAGCCGGAGCCGGGTACGTAAGGATTGATGGCGGTCAGATCGATGGCTTCCGCATAGCCGGGCACGAGGATGCGTTCCGGTGTGATGGTCAGATCTTCGCCTTCCAGCACGCCTTCGCCGAACTGATAGATCGGGGCGACTTCGCCACGGGTCATGCGCGCGTCGTAGTCGTCGATCGCGGCGCGGACGGCCTCGTGGCGCTTTTCGTATGCAGTAAACGTACTGCGACCGTGCCGGGCCATGATGAGGTGGCGGGTGCGCTCCGGCGAGATAATGAGCGCAGTGGCGTTGTTGCCACCGAAACCCTTGGAGTTGATGAAGGCGCCGTCGTACGCATTGTCCTCGATGGCGACATGCTGCATGGGAAAGTGCAGGCGCTCGGTGTGCACGTCGTCGGCGATGTGATCGATGGTCGTAATGCCGGGAATGATGCCGAACTGCCACGCGCCCAGGACTGCAGCCAGCTGATCGCCGCCCGCAGGAGCGAGCGAGTGACCGACGTAGGCTTTGATGGCGGCAACGACCCAACGTTCGATGCCGAACACGCCGGCAAGGGTGCTCATGATGTGCGATTCGGTGACGCGGTTCTGCGGCGTACCGGTGCCGTGGGCATGAAAGTAGGTGCGGTGGCGCAATCCTTCGTCACCGATGATGGCTCGTGCTGTCGCCATCGCCTTCGCGACGGTGACGTAGTTGCCGACGCCGGGCCCCGGAATCGACTTCTTGAAGCCGTCCGAGTTCACGAAGACGTCTGCGACGGCACCGAGGATCGGCAGCCCGAGTTCCAGGGCGAGCGCATCATCGACCAGCACCGTGAAGATTGCAGCTTCCGACAACGTGAAGCCGCAGTTGTCGGAAAAGGGGCGGCAGGCGCGGCGGTTGTCCGGCGCGTCGGTGCGGCCATCGAGCGCCATCAGCGCCTCGTCTTCCGCCAGCGCTCCCATCGTTCGATAGCCTTCGATGATCTCGGGCGTGATGGGTGCTTCGGCGTTGCCCACCATCACCACGCGGCGGCGCCCGCTCTGGATGTCTTCCACACCCTGGCGCAGGTTGTACAGAAACGTCGCGCATGCGCCGATCGTTGCGCCGGTTGCGCCGAGGCTGCCGAGCACGTAGGCGTTGATGAAATCCGCGGGCATCTCGCACAGACCAAGCGGCAGCTGTTTGGCCGTGACGCGGCGGCCCTGCATCGATGCCTGCATCATGCCGCCCGTGCCGTTGGCGTCGAGTTGTCCCATGGCACTGCCGGAGTAGACCGCGAACTGATCGGGCGCCACATGCTGGCGTAGTACGTCCCAGTCGATGCCGATCGAACGCACCGCGTCCGAGGCGCCGAACACCGTGAGCGCCAGTCCGCGTGGATGACTTCGGGATTGATAGAGCTTTTCCGGATCGAACCCCGTGGGGACCTGGCCAGCGGAGGTGACTTTGGAACTGCGGCGGTCTTCGATCAGCACGTCGAACTTGTCGGCGACGGTGATCGTGACGTCCTTTTCGCCGGCGTCCGTGACGGTCCAGTCGGGCGGGATCCGATCCGGCATCTGGCGGCGCGACATTCTGAATTGAACTTCGCCGTTGGGACCCCGCAAGGTCGTATGGCGCTGCCACGGGATGTCCGCAGGGTCGAACTGCTCGATGCGGCGCACCAGCGTGTGATCGAGAATGTACTTCCGAGTAGCGGTATCAGCGGGGTCTTCGCCGATATTCATGAGGCCAGCGAGGCTCGCGTAAGTGGACGCGGCCGAAACTTCGGGTAGCGCGTCGATCACCAGGCGGCGATAGGCGTGATGCAGCGACAGGCGTCCAGCGGCGTTGACGCCGCCCAAACCGACGATGACCGGCAGTTTCATCCGCGTTCAGGCCGCTTCGAGCGCAATGGCCGTGGCTTCACCGCCGCCGATGCAGAGTGCGGCGATGCCGCGTTGCACGCCACGGGCACGCATGGCATGGGCGAGTGTCACGATCAGTCGGCTGCCGGTCGATCCGATGGGGTGACCCTGGGCGCAGGCACCGCCATAGACATTGACGATGTCGGGATCGAGGGACAGTTCGCGGATCGCGAGCATCGTGACCATCGCGAAGGCTTCGTTGATCTCGTAGAGCCCGACATCTTCCTTGCGCCAGCCGAGCCGTGCGATGAGCTTCCCGATCGCGCCGATCGGTGCGAGTGTGAACTCCGATGGATGCTGAGAGTGCGTTGCGTGTGCAACGACCCTGGCGAGCGGCTCGCGGCCGTCGATGGCCCTGGCGCCGAGGACGAGCGCCGAGGCGCCGTCGGATATCGAACTCGAGTTGGCTGCGGTGATCGTGCCACCTTCTTTGAAGGCGGGCTTGAGAGACGGGATGCGCTCGATCTTGGCGCGGTTGGGTTGTTCGTCTTCGGCACACGCCACACCTGCGACGGTGAGGGGCTCGATCTCGCTCAAGTGTCCGCTTGCGGTTGCTGACCGCGCGCGCTGAACCGACGCGACCGCGTATTCGTCCATGTCCTTGCGAGTCAGCTGGTAGCCATCGGCGGTGTCCTGGGCGAACGTCCCCATGGCGCGTCCGGTGGCCGCGTCTTCGAGGCCATCGAGAAACATCGCGTCCTTTATTTCGCCGTGTCCGATGCGCAGGCCGGCGCGCGCGCGGGCCAGGAGATAGGGTGCATTGGTCATGCTTTCCATGCCGCCCGCGACGACGAACTCGGCGCTGCCCGCACGAATCAGGTCGGTGGCGAGCATCGCTGCCTTCATGCCGGAGCCGCAGACTTTGTTTACCGTGGTCGCGCCGCAGCGGTCGGGCAGCCCGGCGCTGCGCATCGCCTGGCGGGCCGGCGCCTGCTTGAGTCCGGCTGACACGACGTTGCCCATCAGTACCTCGTCGATCCGATCCGCGTCCACGCCGGAACGTTTCAGTGCGGCGGCGATTGCATGCGCGCCCAGTTCGGGCGCGGACACGCCGCTCAGGGCGCCTTGAAAACTGCCGATGGGGGTGCGCGCTGCACCGAGAATGTAGACCGGGGTTGCGGCGGGCATGCGGCACTTCTTGGAGGTGAGTTCGCCCGATTCTAACCCGGGCTCGGCCGAAGCGGCTAAACTCGCGCCCTCCACAGATCAACCGAGGTGCATCGATGTCAGAGCATGCCAAGCGC
>JBFKCZ010000135.1:0-6825 GCA_041620035.1 Pseudomonadales bacterium | reverse complement strand
GGCCACGGTGCTGGCCATGGTGCGGCAACTGGAAGGGAGTCAGTGGCTGGACGGAAGCGCGCTGCTCACCCGGCAACTCCGTCAGCTGCAAGCGCTCACCCGCCATGCCCACGAATCCGTGCCCTGGTATCGGCGCACGTGGCAGGACTCGTACGACCCGCGCGGCGAGTTGCGGTACGAAGACTTCGCGCGCCTGCCGCTCCTCACGCGACGCGACTTGCAGGAAGGTTTCGATGCGCTGCGCTGCGCCAGCGTCCCCGCAGCCCACGGTGCCGTGGAAGAGCGACGCACTTCGGGCTCCACGGCGGCACCGGTACGTTTCCTCGCAACCCGTGTCGCCGGGCTCTTCTGGAACGCCTTCACGCTGCGCGATCACCTCTGGCATCGCCGCGACATGCACCAGAAGCTCGCGGTGATCCGTCGCGAGAGCGAGCGCGGCCGCGCGGCGAACTGGGGCCCGGCCACGCTCGGTGTGGTGGCCACGGGACCCACGGTTGCACACTCGATCCGCGAAGACGCCGGTGCGCTACTCGACTGGCTGCGCGAAGAAGCCCCGGGCTACCTCTTCACCTATCCTTCGCTCGTCACCGAGCTTGCGCGCCTGTCGATCGACCGCGACATCGCGCTGCCTGGCCTCCTCGAGGTGCGCACGCTGGCAGAATCGGTGAGTCCGGACACGCGCGCGCTGTGTCGTGCGGCCTGGGGGGTACCGCTCACCGATCTCTATTCGGCAAGCGAGACCGGCTACATCGCACTGCAATGTCCCGACCATGACAACTATCACGTCATGGCGGAAGGCGTGCTCGTGGAGGTACTCGACGAGCACGGCAAGCCGTGTTCGCCTGGCGAAGTGGGTCGGGTCGTAGTGACACCCCTGCATGCCTTTGCCATGCCGCTCATCCGCTACGACATCGGCGACTACGCAGAGGTGGGCGAACCGTGTCCATGCGGTCGCGGACTGCCGGTGCTGCGACGCATCCTCGGACGTGTACGCAACACTCTCGTGACCGCCGACGGACGGCGCTTCTGGCCGATCTTCGGCACGCAGGCGCTGATGGACGCGGCACCACTGCAGCAGTACCAGTTCGTCCAGACGACCCCGACTCACGTCGAGGCCCGGATAGTCGCGAAAACACCGCTGTCAGCCGAACAGGAGGCGCTCCTGCGCGATCGCGTGGTCTCGATGCTTCCGGCCGGCATGGTCGTCACGATCGTCTATCGCGATCGAATCGATCGCAGCGCCAGCGGCAAATTCGAGGAGTTCGTTTCGGAAGTCAGCACCGCGCAGGAAGCTCAGCGCGGCCGCAACCCGGCACGCGCGTAGTCGAACGCGAGCGGCTCGGCCGCACCTGCCTCCAATTCGCGCACCCGCTCACTGGACAATGGATGGCCGAACTGCGCGTTGCGCATGCGGATTCGCAGGCGACCCTGTTCGAGCGTGAGCCGTTCCAGGCATTGCCAGTCCGCGCGACTCAGCGGCTGCGCTGCAAGCCCGGCTATGCCCTGCAGCATGTGTTCGCACTCGTCGTCGAACACCCGAGTGCAGGCCTGCGCAATCGCGTCGTCGAGGGCCGAGCCGCCGGCGAGCCGCATGCCGGCAAGATAGAGGGTGCCATAACCACCTTCGGTGAACGCGGCGGCGCGGCGGCCGATGTCGCCATATTCGCGCAGGTGCTCGGAGCGCATCGTCTGCAGCGCCGCATTCTCGGCCCAGTCCACACCGACGAAGCGCACGCGAATCGGACGCTCACCGACCGGCAGCATCGCAGCCGCAGCGCGGTGTGCCATCGCGAAGACCGCGTAGTGTTCGAGCTCACTCTTCACCACGTCATCGGCCAGCGCTTGCGTTGCGCCCCGCGACTCATCGATCGATTGCGTGAGCTGCGCGAGACGCCCCGCAACGCCATCGATCAACTCCTTGTAACACTGGCGGACGAGCCAGGCTTCGTCGGTCGCTGCCGTGCGCTGCGGCGAGCCGAAGTACGCGGCGAAGACCTCCGCCTCACCTGCCCACAGGCGTGCGTTCGCCTCGATCAGCGCGATCAGCTCGACGGGCGCATCTATCGTGCCACTCATCGTCGCACCGCTACCAGTTCACCGTAGGCGTTGCGACGTGCCGCGCCCGTAACGTCGGCACGGCGCCCCGTCATGCCCTCGAGCCGACGCACGTCGAGTCGCACCACGTCGAACCCCTGGGTTTCGAACAGAGTGCGCAAGTCGCGCTCATCGCCGATGCGGTGCGATATCTGCGCCACCGCAAACCGTTCTGCGCGAGCGCGCAGATCGCCTTCCCCGGCATCGATACCGAGTTCCCCGCATCGCTCGAGGACGAGATCACCGAAGCCACGTGCGCGCTCACTCATCGCCCCGGGCGCCTGAACCGATTCGAGGTCGAGTCGCGATACCGTCACCACCGCCCCACCAGGGCTCAGCATGCGATGCCAGTTGGCGACGAGCTGCTGCCTGCCTGCGAGGTCGGCGTACGTCAGCAGTGAATGCGTACACACGAGATCGAACGCGCCTTCCGGCGCGAACTGCACGAGGTCCGCGACGATCGTCCGCACCGGCAGGGCGATCCGTGATGCGTACCAGGCGCACAGCATGGCGGGCGTCGGGCAGCGATCCACGACCGACACATCGAGCGCTCGGGCGCGCTGCGCATACGCGCGCGCAACGGTCGCGAGCATGCCCCAATCCGCGCACCCCGCCACGAGCACGCGCTGGGCATCTGCATGAGCGATGCGATCGTCGACGGCTTCAGCAAAGAACGCTGCGTGGCGGTCGGGGTCGGCAGCGAGGCCAAGGCGCCGCAGATCGAGCCATACTCCGTGCAGCGCGCCGCACGTGTCGTGGCCCACGGGCGTCGTACAGACCACATCCGCAATTCCCCGCGCAAGCACCGCAGAGTGCGCGATAGTTTCTGCAATCGAAGCATCGTCGAGCGGCACCGCGGTGGGGACTGCACGCATCTCAGACGGCCTCGGGCTTGCGCGCGACCATACGACCCCGATCGGCTGCGGTCGTCCGATAGTCGATCTCGCGAAATCCACTCGCCTCGAGAAACTCCTGGCACTCGCGCACTGAATAGCACCGGCCGCGCGTGGAGTGCATGAGCAGGGCCGAATACTCGGCGACCGGCAACGGGCCGTTCTTTTCCGCATTGAGAAACGCATCGTGCAGGATGACCATGCCGCCGGGCGCGAGCGCAACGAAAGACCGGCGCAGGAGTTCGCGCACGGTGGACCGCGGCCAGTCGTGCACGACGTTCGACAGCACATGGACATCGCAGTCCGTTGGCCACGCACCGTCGAACATGTCCGCCGCGTGCACCGCGATGCGGTGCGAGAGGCCGCGACTTTCGATCGCCTTCACTGCAACGCCGTCGACAGGGGGCACTTCCATGACCGTGGCGTGAAGGTGCGGATTGGCCGCGACCAGGGCACACGAAAAAATGCCGGACCCGCCACCCACGTCGAGCACCCGGGCTGCGCCGCGCAGGTCGACGGTCTTTGCCAGCGCGGTACTCAGGAAGGTGCCGCGTGCGTCCATTGCCGCAGTGAACTGGCCTGCGAAAGCCGCATCGTTCATCGCATGGTGCCAGTCGGCGCGATCCGGCAGTCCCGCCCAACGCGCGACCCGATCGGTGCGCAGTACGTCGACGAAGTCCTTGCAGATCGGGCGCTCACGCAGCGCAGCGAAGTAAGGGCCGATGAACCACGGCGACGTCGACACCAGGTGCTCCCGGGCTACGGGCGTGAGATGGAAGACACCGTCGCGCGCCTCGATCAGGCCCATCGCGGCGAACAACGTCAACATGACGTCGGTGGGGCGCGCGTGAGTACCGAAGTGGTCGCAGATCGCGGCCTCGCTCGAGGGGTGCTGTGCAAGCCACGTGAACAGGTCGAGCCAGGTGAGCGCCGCCGTGAGCAGGTCGGCGGCGTACTGGCCGTCACGGTAGCGATAGATGGCTACCGGATCGGTCGAGGGGAGCTTGCCGAACGTGAAGCCTTCCATGAATGCGCAACGATCCCGGGCCCGAGAGGGCGACATCATAGGCAGACCCACTCTCCCACTCCATCGCGCGATCTGCCTTATTCGAATCGGATGGCTGCTAAGAACGAAACGCGAATTGACGTTTCATCATGCAACTGAGAGATTGGCGGACCGGCGCAGCGCGCCACATCGGACTCCTCTGTGGCGGCAACGACACCCACCATTTCCCCGCATGCGTCGGCGCAGGTGCAGGCACAGGCCAAGCGCATGCAGGACATCCTCCATGGCAATCCGTTGCCGCTGCTGCTGCGCATGGCGAGCCCGAACTCCATCGCGTTCCTCGTGCAGGCGAGCGTCAGCATGGTCGAGGTGTGGTATGTGGGTCGGCTCGGGACCGTACCGCTGGCCGCCATGGCGCTGGTGTTCCCCCTGCTGATGCTGATGCAGATGATGGCCGCTGGTGCGTTGGGCGGTGCAGTGAACAGCGCGGTCGCGCGGGCCATGGGCGCGTCGCTTTCCGACCGCGTACGGTTACTCATGTGGCATACGATCGGGCTTGCCATCGCCGGTGCCACGCTTTTTCTCGCTGCGTTTCTCATCTGGGGTGAGCCGCTGCTCGTGTTGCTGGGCGGCACCGGCGACGTGCTCGATCAGGCACTCGGGTACGCGACCATCCTGTTCTTCGGCAGCATTGGCATCTGGCTGACGGCGCTCTTGAGTGGCGTGTACCGTGGCATGGGCGACATGAAGTTCCCGGCCGCGGTGATGGTCGGCGGCGCCTGCGTGCAGGTACCGCTCTCGGGAACGTTGATTCTCGGCTGGTTCGGCGCACCGGCGCTCGGCATCGCGGGCGCCGCGATCTCGGTGGTGTGCGTCGCGTCGATCAACGCAACCGTCAGCATTCTTCGGCTGCGGTCCAGTCGCGTCGCTGTGTCGTTGCGCGGACCCGTACCGGCACCCAACGTCGGCGTGATCCGCGACATCATGCGCGTGGGTCTTCTGTCGTCCGTATCGCCCTTCGTCACCGTGCTGACCATCGTCGGTGTGACGGGGCTGGTGGCGCGATTCGGCACAGCCGCACTCGCGGGCTACGGCATCGGGTCGCGCCTCGAATTTCTGATGATTCCGCTCGTCTTCGGACTCGGTGCCGCGATGACGAGCCTCGTCGGCATCAACATCGGCGCCGGCAACTACGAGCGCGCGGAACGCATCGGGTGGATTGGCGGTTTCTCCGCGGCGGCGCTGGCCGGTGTCATCGGCCTGATACTCGCCGTGTTCCCCAACGTGTGGGTTGCACTGTTCACCACCGACCCGGACACCATCGCTTCAGGGTCGAGCTATCTGCGTCTGGTCGGTCCGGCGTATGCCTTCCTGGGTTTGGGCCTGTCGCTGTTCTTCGCATCCCAAGGCGCCGGTGCCGTCGCGTGGCCGGTGATCGCAACTCTCGCCCGCTTCCTCGTGAGCGTGGGCGGCGCCGCCGCAACCGTGACCGTGTTCGACACGGGCCTCGACTCCATCTACGTCTTCATCGCCGTCGCGATGGTCTTGTACGGTGCGGTAACCGCCATCGCCATTCGACTCGGTGCCTGGAGGCCGCGCTAGGAAAGCGGCACGCCTTCGACGGTGATGCGATGCATGTGCCGGCGGCTGCCGCAGTGATCGTCGAGCGCGCCCAGGGCGCTGCTGGCGCGGATGGTCTTCACGTTACCTCCCGATGCTCTGATGGCGTTGCCGCTCCGGTACACTAGGCGGCACTCCCAATTCGAATCAAGCGGATGAGCCCTGCGATGGCGCAATCACACCCTACCTACGACGCGATCGTTGTCGGTGCCGGCTTCGGCGGCATGTACATGCTCCACCGGTTGCGAGGCCTGGGTCTCAATACCCATGCGTTCGAACGCGGCAGCGATGTCGGCGGCACCTGGTACTGGAACCGCTACCCGGGCTGCCGCTGCGATGTGGAGAGCATGGAGTACTCCTATCAGTTCTCCGAGGACCTGCAGCAGGAATGGAACTGGACCGAACGCTACGCCTCGCAGCCCGAGATCCTCGCCTATGCGAGCCATGTGGCCGATCGATTCGATCTGCGCGACCACATCACCTTCGACGCGCCGGTTGCGCGCGCCACTTACCGACCAGATGGGTTGTGGCTCGTCGAAACGGAAGCAGGGCAACGCGTCACGGCACGCTTTCTGATCATGGCAACGGGATGCCTGTCGGCCGCCAACACGCCCGACTTTCCCGGCATCGGCGATTTCCAGGGACAGCAGTACCACACCGGTGCCTGGCCCCAGGAAGGCGTGGATTTCTCCGGGCAGCGGGTCGGCATCATCGGCACGGGTTCGTCGGCGATTCAGTCGATTCCTCTGATCGCGCAGAACGCCGCGCACCTCACCGTCTTCCAGCGCACGCCAAACTACAGTATCCCGGCACAGAATCGCCCTCTCGATCCTGCGTTCATCGAACACACCAAGGCGAACTACGCCGATCTGCGCGCTCGCAACTGGCAACAGCCCGCAGCCTTCGGCGCCGATTATCCGCGCCGCACCGACTCGATCCTCGCGGCGTCACCTGAGGAGCGCGAACGGCGCCTCGAAGAGTACTGGAATCATGGCGGCTTCATGTTCCTCGCCGCCTTCGGCGACATCGGAATCGACATGCGGGCGAATGCCATCGCCGCGGAGTTCGTGCGCAACAAGATCCGCAGCATCGTGAAGGACCCGGCCACCGCGGAACTCCTCTGCCCAACGACCGTGCTCGGCTGCAAGCGCCTGTGTGCCGACACCGGCTACTTCGAAACCTACAATCGACCCAACGTCGCGCTCGTGGACG
>JBFKCZ010000134.1:0-6846 GCA_041620035.1 Pseudomonadales bacterium | reverse complement strand
GCTTCCTGCGTGTCGTAGTCGCCGATGCCGACGGTGCGCTGCTTGAGTACCCGATTCTTCAGCGACATCGTGTCGTAGTGATCGAGACGCGCGGGCAGGTAATCGATGAAGTCGCGCACCATCACATCCCAGCCTTGCGGCAGATCCTGCGCAACACCGCCAATGCGGAACCAGCTCGGATGCATGCGGCCACCGGTGATCGCTTCCACGATACTGAGCAGGCGTTCGCGATCGGCGAACATGTAGAACACCGGGGAGAGCTGGCCGACGTCCTGCGCGAACGTGCCGTAGAAGACGAGGTGACTCGAGATCCGGAACAGCTCGCACAGCATGATGCGGATCACTTTCGCGCGATCCGGTACGTCGATACCGGCGAGCTTCTCCACGGCCATGACATACGGCAGGTTGTTCATCACGCCGCCGAGGTAGTCGACGCGATCCGTGTAGGGGATGTAGGTGTGCCACGACTGCCGCTCACCCATCTTCTCGGCGGCGCGATGGTGATAGCCGATGTCGGGCACCGCATCGACGATGACTTCGCCGTCGAGCTGCAAGGCGATGCGAAACACGCCGTGCACGCTGGGGTGGTTTGGACCCAGGTTCAAGAACATGAAGTCGGTGTGCTTCGCGCGCCGCGACATACCCCACTCTTCGGGCACGAAGCGCAAGCCTTCCTGCTGTGCGGTCTGGAAATCCTCGCTCATGCGGAACGGATCCATTTCCGTGGCGCGGGCCGGATGTTCCTTACGCAGTGGATGACCCTCCCAGTGCGGCGGCGTCAGGATCCGGCGCAGGTTCGGATGGCCGTCGAAGACGACCCCGAACATGTCGAATGCCTCGCGCTCGTACCAGTTGGCGACCCGGAAGATGCCCGTGATGGACGGTACGTGGAGGTCGCCGTCGGCGAGCGCCACCTTGATGCGTAGGTCTGCGTTCCGCTCGAGCGACATCAGGTGATAGAACACCGTGAAGTCGGAGGGCGGCTGGGATGTGCGGTGTGTGCGGGCGCGTTCGTCGATGACGGAGAGATCGAACAGCAGCGTGAAGGGGTGAGCGACACTACGGCTTACGTATCGCATCACGTCCAGGATGCGATCGGCAGGCACCCAGATGGTCGGAATCCCGTCCTTCGTGGTCTGACGCTGCCATGACCCCTGAAATCGGGCCTCGATCTCCTCCAACGCTGCCGGCGGGCTGGCAACGCGTGCGTCGATGGCTAACGTCATGCTCGAACCCCTACGGCACTGATGTCCTCCTGACCTCACCAATCAGCCGATCCTTGGCCAACGGTGCCGCACCGACCGAGTCCGGTGTGGCCAATCGACGCGCACGCATGCGCGCCGGCGTTCGTTCGTCTCGCAAACTGGCGGGCTTCGCCCTCTCCAACACAGGCTCGTCGACCACCCACGACAGCGGCCGACGGTCCCGGGCAACGGCGCTCTGTAAAAGCGTCAGGCCCTGCAAGAGTGCCTCGGGGCGCGGTGGACAGCCGGGCACGTAGACATCCACCGGCAGGAACTTGTCGACGCCCTGGACTACGGAGTAGACGTCGTACATGCCGCCCGAGTTGGCGCACGAGCCCATGGAGATCACCCATTTGGGTTCGAGCATCTGTTCGTAGAGGTGCTGCAGTACGGGCCCCATCTTCCGGAACACCGTGCCGGACACGACGATGAGGTCGGCCTGGCGCGGCGTCGCCCGAATCACCTCGGCGCCGAAGCGAGCGATGTCATGGCGTGGTGTGAAGGCAGTGGCCATTTCGACGTAGCAGCACGACAGGCCGAAGTTGAACGGCCAGAGGGAGTTGGAACGGCCCCAGGCGACCAGGTCTGCGAGTCTGGTGAGCAGCACGCTGCGCCCCAGTGCTTCGTCGTGTGCGGCATCGGCCGCCGTGGTCGGCTCATCGGGTGTCACCTTCACCAGATTCCACTTCATGCCGCCTCCTCGGGCAGCTTGGCGTAATGACCGCGCACGCGGTGCCGATGCTTCAGCCCCCAATCCAGCGCCCCCGACTTGAGTTCATAGACCAGCGCGACGAGCAGCACACCGATGAACACCCCGGCACCCGCGTAGCCTCGCCAGCCGAGTTCGAAGAACGCGATTGCCCAACCGAAGATGAAGATGGTTTCGAGGTCGAAGATCACGAAGAACATCGCAATCAGGTAGAACTCGATGGATAACCGTACGTTCTCGGCGGCGCCCACGGGCACGACACCGGATTCGAAGGGCATGTCGGTGGCCGGGGAGCGCCGGGTGCGGCTGCCGAGGAACCAGGCGCCCACGAGGGTGATGCCGAGGAGGGCGACTACGGACAGCGAGTAAACAAGGAAGGGCCACAACGTCGGTGCGCTGGTTGCCGCGATCTGGACAGCGCTTGCGTCCATACCTGCCTCCCCAGTCAACCTTAACCCTGCATCGAAGGGTCGGCAAGGCGGAGTCTAAAGGTGTTTCGATGGGGTGGTGGGGCGTCCGAGGGCGCCCGGCTTATGTGTATACTTGCGCCCCTTTGCGCCGGCCGAAGCCGGTTGTCGACCGATGAAAACCGCCGAAATCCGCAGCCGCTACCTCGACTTCTTTGCCGCCCGAGACCACCGGGTCGTGCCATCGAGTGCGCTCGTACCCAACAACGATCCCACCCTCATGTTCACCAATTCCGGGATGGTGCAATTCAAGGATGCGCTGATCGGCGTCCAGGTTCCGGCCTACAAGCGGGCCACGTCGGCGCAGCGTTGCGTGCGCGCCGGCGGCAAGCACAACGATCTGGAAAACGTCGGTTACACCGCGCGCCACCACACGTTCTTCGAGATGATGGGCAACTTCAGCTTCGGCGACTACTTCAAGGAAGACACGATTCGCTGGGCGTGGCAGTTCATCACGGACGAGCTGAAGCTGCCCAAGGACAAGCTTTGGGTCACGGTTCACCCCGACGACAACGAATCGCGTGCCCTGTGGACCGACATGATTGGATTCGCGCCGGATCGCGTCATCGACATTGCCGAGAACTTCTGGGCGATGGGCGACACCGGCCCGTGCGGGCCCTGCACCGAGATCTTCTTCGATCATGGCCCCGAGATCGCGGGCGGACCGCCGGGTTCGCCCGATGAAGACGGCGACCGCTTCGTCGAGTTCTGGAATCTGGTGTTCCCGCAGTATGACCGTTCGCCGGACGGCACGCTCACCAACTTGCCCAAGCCTGGCGTGGACACGGGCATGGGTCTCGAGCGCGTCGCCGCGATCATGCAGAAGGTGCACAGCAACTACGAAATCGACGTCTTCAAAGACCTGATGCGCACCGCGGCTGCGATCGCCGGCATCAACGACCCCGAAGTCGTGCGCAACAGTCCTTCGCTGCGCGTGATCGCCGACCACATCCGCTCGTGCAGCTTTCTGATCGTCGATGGCGTGACACCCAGCAACGAAGACCGCGGCTACGTGTTGCGGCGGATCATTCGCCGAGCCCTGCGCCACGGCCACAAGCTCGGCATCACGGAACCTTTCTTCCATAAGCTGGTGGCACCGCTGGCGCGCGAGATGGCTGCCGCGTATCCGATCATCGCCGAGCACGAGCAGCGGGTGACACAAACCCTGCTGGCCGAAGAGAAGCGCTTCGCCGAAACGCTCGCACAGGGCATGGAACTGCTCGAACGAACCATCGGCTCGATGAAGGGCAAGCAGATTCCCGGCGACGTCGCCTTCCGTCTGTACGATACGTTCGGTTTCCCCGCCGACCTGACGGCGGATGTGGCACGTGAACGCGGCCTGAGCGTCGACATGGCAACCTTCGAAGTCGAGATGAACAAGCAGCGCGAACGCGCGCGCGCGGCGAGTCGCTTCGACGCCGACATCGGGCAGCGCATTCGTGTCGACTCCATCGTCGAGTTTCTGGGCTACCAATCCCTCGAAGCAGAGGCGACCGTGCTCGACCTGTTCCGTGTGGCCGATGGCGACGTGCGACGCGTGCAGTCGCTTGCCGAAGGCGAGGCGGGGGTCGTGATACTCGATCGCACACCGTTCTATGCCGAGTCGGGCGGGCAGGTGGGTGACACGGGTGCATTGACCACTCAGAGTGCTCACTTCGCTGTCGCCGACACGACGGCCAATGGCGCCCAACACCTGCATCGCGGCACGGTTCAATCCGGTGAGGTCAAAGTCGGTGCTCGGGTGACTGCGACGGTTGGTGGCGAGCGTCGCGCGCGCACCGCGGTCAATCACTCCGCCACACATCTCCTGCACGCGGCGCTGCGCAAAGTGCTCGGCACGCACGTTCAACAGAAGGGCTCGCTCGTCGATCATGAGCGGCTGCGTTTCGACTTTTCCCATGCCGCACCCGTGAGCGAGTCCGAACTCGACGAGATCGAGGCGATCGTCAACGAAGAGATCCGCCGCAACACCGAAGTGGCCACGGACGTGCTGCCTTTCGATGAGGCCGTTGCGCGCGGCGCCATGGCGCTGTTCGGCGAAAAGTATGGGGATTCGGTACGCGTACTGACCATGGGCAATGGTTTCTCGGTGGAGTTGTGCGGCGGCACCCACGTGCGTCGCACCGGCGACATCGGTCTCTTCCGCATCACCGGCGAGTCGGGTATCGCCGCCGGCGTGCGACGCGTCGAGGCGATGGGTGGTGCACCCGCGCTCGCCTATACGCATCAAGCCGAGGCTGAGCTCCAGGCCGTTGCGCAAGCGCTGAAGAGCGGGCGCAAGGACGTGGCGCAGAAGGCTCGGGCCCTCTTGGAACAGCAACGCGAACTGCAGCGCGAACTCGAACAGCTGAAGGCCCAGCTCGCCGCGCGCCAGAGCACCGGTCTGGCCGATGCCGCCACCGTGGTCGATGGCGTCAACGTGCTGGCGGCGCAGGTGAGCGGGCTCGACGCCAAAGGTCTTCTGTCGACGCTCGATGCGCTGAAGTCGAAACTCGGCAGCGGCATCATCGTGCTCGTGCAGAACGGTGATGGCGGCGTAGAACTCATCGCGGGCGTCACCAAGGATCTGACGGCGCGCTTCAAGGCCGGTGACGCGATCAAGGCATTGGCACCGCTCGTGGGTGCGAAGGGCGGCGGGCGTCCGGACATGGCGCGCGCCGGTGGCGGTGATCGCCCCGAGGGTGTTGCCGCCGTTCTGAGTGCGGTACCGAAATGGGTGAGTGAGCGCGTCTGACCATGGCTCGCTACGTACAGAAATTCGGCGGTACGTCGGTGGGCTCGGTGGAGCGCATTCGTGCCGTCGCCGACAAGGTGATGGCCTTCCGCGCCGCAGGTCACGATGTCGTCGTCGTCGTGTCTGCCATGAGCGGCGAAACGAACCGCCTGGTCGCACTCGGTAACG
Source organism: Pseudomonadales bacterium (assembly GCA_041620035.1). Taxonomy (GTDB): domain Bacteria; phylum Pseudomonadota; class Gammaproteobacteria; order Pseudomonadales; family Azotimanducaceae; genus SZUA-521. Next base: position 1,524 of record JBFKCZ010000134.1, on the reverse strand, counting down.
AGATCGCGCGACGTCCCGATCCGCGTGAGATGGACGTACTGCAGGCTTCGGGAGAGCAGGTCACCATCGCGCTTCTGGCCATGGCACTGAAGGACCGCGGCTGCAACGCACGCTCCTATCTCGGCTCGCAGGTTGCGATCGTCACCGACAACGCGCACATGAAGGCCCGTGTCCAGCGCATCGACACGGAGCGCCTGCTCGCCGATCTCGGTAACGGTGTGGTACCGGTCATCGCGGGTTTCCAGGGTGTGGACGAAGCGGGGAACGTCACCACGATGGGGCGGGGCGGCTCGGATACCACGGCGGTTGCCGTTGCGGTTGCCTTGGGTGTCGATGAGTGTCAGATCTACACCGACGTCGACGGTGTCTACACCGCCGATCCGAGAATCGTGGAGAACGCATCTCGACTGCACACCGTCACGTTCGAAGAAATGCTGGAACTCGCGAGCCTCGGTTCGAAGGTGCTCCATCCCCGCTCGGTGGAATTTGCCGGCAAGTACGGCGTGCCACTGCGCGTGCTGTCGAGCTTCGAAGACGGTCCAGGTACGCTGATCACGACAGAGGAACACAAGATGGAACAGCCGGTCGTTGCGGGCATCGCACACTCCCGGGACGAAGCCAAGATCACGATGGTGGGGGTACCGGACGTGCCGGGTGTCGCCTCGCGCATACTCGGCCCCATCGGTGCCGCCAACATCGAAGTGGACATGATCGTTCAGAACGTCGGTGCCGACGGTCTCACCGACTTCACATTCACCGTCAAACGCAGCGACTACGAACAGGCGAAGGAACTGCTCGAAGCGGTGCGCACCGACCTGGGCGCGCGGCAGCTGACTGGCGACAACAAGATCGTGAAGATCTCCGTGGTTGGCGTCGGCATGCGATCGCATGCGGGTGTCGCCAAGAAGATGTTCGATGCGCTCGCGGCCGAGTCCATCAACATCCAGATGATTTCGACCTCCGAGATCAAGATTTCGGTGGTCGTCGCCGAGCGCTACCTGGAGCTGGGCGTTCGGGCCATCCACTCGGCGTTCGGTTTGGCCTCGGAAGTGCGCGAGGAATAGCCTCGCGTTTGTGTTTTCTCTGGCGCAGTCGCAGACTCAGCGCCACCGGCGGCACAAGACCACGAGCGCAGGACCTGCGAAAGGAAGCGGCACCCCCGGCAAGGACAGCAGCGGAGGACGGGTACATGTTGATACTCACGCGCCGTGTCGGTGAGGCGTTGGTCATCGGCGAGGACGTCACCGTGACGGTCCTCGGTGTCAAAGGCAATCAGGTTCGCATTGGTGTCGCGGCACCCCGCGACGTCAGCGTGCATCGCGAAGAGATCGCCCAGCGCATCCACAAGGAGCGCAACGTCGCGGTGCTGGAGCAGAAGCAGTAGTCCCGCTGTTCTGAGGATTGCAGGAGCGACCCTTGCAGAGTGTTGCAATAGTCGTCGTAGACCCTGTGGGAGCGCCCTTGGGCGCGAACGAACGTCAGGATTAATTCGCGGGCAAGTCGCTCGGCCGCTTGCGGCCGAGC
>JBFKCZ010000133.1:0-6852 GCA_041620035.1 Pseudomonadales bacterium | reverse complement strand
GTCCAATGACGTGCTGAGCGTATTCAGCGGATTGTTGATCTCGTGGCGGAGGGTTCTCGGCATGTTCTCGAGGAACTGGTTGTGCTGATGCAGCTTCGTCAACATGCCGGAGACGCTGCGCGCCAGATCACCGATCTCATCGCCTGCGTTCATTTCGCTGCGCAGCGCACTGGTGCGCAGTCGGCCGTGCTGGTCGATTGCCGCGCTCGCTTCCCGCCGCAGGTGCCGGATGCGCCAGGCCAGGCGGCCGGCGAAGGTCAGCAGCACGAGGAACACGACGAGCAGGCTCGCCACCGAGAGGACGATGACCTGCTCGAGCGCCACGCGCTGAAAGGCCAGAATCTCGTCGATGTTCTGCTCGACCACCACGGTACCGAGTACCGTATCGCGGGACACGATCGGGTGCGCCGCCATGATGATCTCCGAGTCGTCGGGCAGGCGCCGGCGCAGTGCAATCGGGTCGCCTTGGAGCGACGATTCGATCGCCTCGTCCGCGGTCGCGCCATACTCCTCGACCGAGGTGATCTTCTCCAGCGATTGCCACATCACGATTCGGTGCAGCAGCGGCCGGATGAAGTCGAACCAGCCGCGCATGGCGAACGACCACTCACCGGCGTCGGCGTCGGCGGCGATGCTCGGGTTGACCGATCCCGTTTCTGCCCGAACCCGCTTCTGCCCGTCGATGACGAGAATTCGAGCGCCGGAGTATCCGAGGCCTTCGATGATCTTCAGAACTTCGGGCGAACGCAGCACGACGAGGTTGAAGCTCGCCTTGCCCGCTTTGGGCAGCGTTTGCGTGATGGCACGGGTAGCCCGGGTTTCCAGATCGTCGACGTCGGCGAAAGCGAGGCCGAAGAACCGGCGGGAGCCCAGCATGTCGAGCGGCATCCGGAACTCGACGTTCAAGCCCTGATCGGTCTCCTCGACGGCACCCTGAACCTTGTTCTCCGGTGTGCCGGTGCGTGCGAAACGCCACTCCGGCTCCATGCGGTAGGCGGTAGTGACTCCGGGGCCGGGGAACACGAGGGCAATCCGACCGTCTTCGCCGTCTTCGCGGATGAAGCTCAAGCGAACGTGATCGGATGTATCGAGCCGAAGGTACTCGGCGTTACGGTAGACATGGCGGTCGTCACGGATGCGCATGAACGCATAGAGCTGTCCCGCGCGCTCGCCGAGCACGAGTTCGAAGCCGCCGTCGAGCACGTTTCCTTCGGCGTCGGTGCCGAATCGCAGGAGGCGTTCCGTGATTTCGCCCCAGTCGGCGACCTTGCCATCGATTCGGACCGGCGCCTGCAGCGGACGCGCATACAGCGATTCGTAGTCCTGAATACTCACGGGCAGGTCGTTGAAGAGATCGTCGCGGCCATTGAAGAGCGTGGAGATACCTTCGGCGGTGAGCAGCTGCGCCTGGGACTGCCCCTGAACCAGGAGCCGCTCCATGCCCAGGAGCTGTCGATAACTGATGAAGGGCACGATCAGAAGGACCAGACCCCAGAGCAGCAGCTTGGTGCCAAGCCGCGGTCCCCGGATTCGGTTGAAGACCTTCATTGCACGGACCAGCGGTACCCGAAACCGTATTCGCTCTTGATGTTGGCGAAGTCCGCGTCGACCTTCTCGAACTTCTTGCGGATGTTACGCATGTGCGTGTTGATCGTGTTGTTGGTCACCAGACTCTGCATCGTCGCGTTCATCAGGGTCTCGTAGCTCACCGCGTGACCGGGTACGCGGACGAGCTTCGCGAGCATGCGGAACTCCGTACCCGACAGATCGATACGATGACCCTTCCAGGAAACGAGGAGCGCATCCTGATCGAGGGTGAGTTCGCCGATTCGGCGCGCGCTCGCACTTTCAGTCGACCCACCGGCCGCACGCGCTTCACTGATGCGCAGCAGTGAAGAGATGCGTTCTGCAAGGTAATCCAGGGAGATCGGCTTTGGCAGGTAGTCCCACGCGCCCAGCCGGAGCCCCGAGATCTTGTCGATCTCGCCGATGCGCTCAGTGAGAAAGATGACGGGCAATGCCGGCGCACGCGAGATCAGATCGCGGCAAAGCTGAAATCCGGCGTCCACCTCGTCGCCGAGAATGATGTCGAGAATGACGAGGTCGGGCAGTTCGGCATCGAATCCCTCGAGGGCTTCCTGGCGGCTCGCATAGGCCTTGACCGCGTAACCCTTCTTGGTAATGGCGTCGCGATAGTTCGCCCGTTGATCAGGATCGTCTTCGACAATGGCTATTCGTTTGACCATGACGCGCCGTGGAGTTTCGACCCGCCCTAGTTTAGCGGGTATGAAGGCCCGGTGCGCCGGGTCGAATGAAGTCGTTCGCATGGCTTGCGCTCGGCGGGGCAGGCGGGCACGCTCACCGCTTTCCGGCATCGCGACCAGGCCACGTGCTCGATACTCTGCTCGCCCTGCCATGGTTCGACGTCGTCGGCCTGGCATCGGGGTTGCTCTGCGTATGGCTTCTCATCCGTCAGAACATCTGGACGTTTCCGATCGGCCTCGTGTACGCGTTCGTGTCCTTGGTTATCTTCTTCCGTGCGCGTCTCTACGCCGATCTGGCAGAGCATGCGTATTACGTCGCGATGAACGCCTACGGGTGGTACTACTGGCTGCGGGGGGCCAATGGCGCGGAACGCGCAGGTGAGGTCCCGGTCACTCACATTGCGATGCCGGTTGCGGTCACCTTGCTGTTGGCGGGTGTGGTAATGACTCTAGGCATCGGCTGGCTGCTGGATACCCGCACCGACGCGGATCTCGCCTATTGGGACACCGCGACAACGATTGCAAGCTTCATCGCGATGTGGATGACAGCGCGCAAGTATCTGGAAAACTGGTACGTGTGGTTCGTGGTAGACGTGGTGAAGACAGCGATCTATGTGGTCAAGGGTATCGATCTCTACGCCGTGTTGTACGGCGTGTACCTCGTCATGGCGGTGATGGGATGGTGGGCGTGGCGCAAGAGTCTGTTGGCAGGCGAGCGGGGCTGATCGTCGTTCTGTCCGGGGCCGAGTGCGCCGGCAAGACCACGCTCGCGCGGGCGCTCGCCGAGTCGCTCGCGACACCGCTCGTCGACGAGTACGCGCGTGAGTACCTTTCGCAGAGAACGGACTACGACGAGGCCGACTTGACCCGCATCGCTCGAACCCAGGCGCAGCGGGAGATGGCGCAGGCCCGGTCGCAGTCGGTCGTCGTCGTCGACACCGACGTACTGGTCATTCGGCAATGGTCACTCGTCAAGTACGGGCGCAGTGCAGCCGCGCTTGAGGCGGTCGTCGGCGCCACGCTTGAAGACCCGAGCCGGCGCCTCTATCTCGTGCCGAGACCCGACATCCCCTGGGAACCCGATCCGCTGCGCGAACATCCCCACTTGCGAATGGAACTGCATCGAAGGCACCTCGAGATGCTGGCGGAGCTGGGTGTGGCATACCTGGAACTGGTTGGCACGCATGCGGAGCGGCTCGCTGCAGCAAGAGCCGCCGTCGCAGAGCGGCTCGACTGAGTCAGTACACTTACCCTCGATGGAAGTGACACTCACCCGTTTCAGTGCCGCGCTGCGCAGTGCCGATCTGCGGGTTTCGCCCGCGGAAACCCTCGATGGTCTTGCCATCGCGCGACTCGTCGGCATCGAAGACGCGCGCCTCCTGCGGCATGCGCTGTCACTCGCCTTGGCGAAATCCATTCCCGACAAGGCGCGCTTCGACGCCTGCTTCGAGATGTTCTTCCATCAACTCGCGTTCAGGCGGGCCGCGAAGGCGTCTTTCGTACGCGACATGGATCCGGATGCGATTTCGAAGGCGTTGCAGGCGGAACTGGGCGAGGACGCTCGCGAACTCGTATTGAATGTCGTCCGCGGTGAGCGAACGGCGCTTGCGGCCCGAGTCGAAGGCCTGGCGCGTCCCGCCGGGATCGAGTCGATGGCGAGTCTGCGCGACAAGGCCGTGGTGGCCGATCGAATCGCAAATGCGCTGGGTGTGCCCGAACTCGATCGACTCGTGCGCCATGACTCATCGCCTCTGTCAGCCGCGGATCAGCAAGGACTGCGGTACGTCCGCAGCTACGTTGCCGAGCAGGTTCGGGAGTATGTGGACGTTCAGTACCGGCTGCGTGTCGACGCATCGGGACGCCGGGCGCTGATCGCCGCCGCGCTCGCGGCCAACCTGAATCAGATTCCGCTCGACTATCACGCCGCAATCAGAGATGCCGTGCTTGCAATGGCCGCGCGCCTGCGACGTGGGCGACGTCGCACACGCAAGGCGCGGCGCGGTACGCTCGACATCAAGCGTACGTTGCGGCGGAACATGGCGTATGGAGAATCGCTCTACCATCTCGTTCTGAGAAGGCGCCGCCGCGAGGAGGCCACTGTCTTCGTCGTCTGCGATGTCAGTGGTTCCGTTGCCTCGATTGCCCGGTTCCTGTTGCTCCTGGTCTACGAACTCGCGGACGTCCTGCCCGCGGTCCGCACGTTTGCGTTCTCCAATCGCCTGGGAGAGCTGACGCGTGCGGACCTCGGCAAGTCGGTCGAAGCCGCGATCGAGTCGACGCTCTTCGATTGGGGCAAAGGCACGACGGACTACGGTCGTGCGTGGCGTGACTTCCGGGAACTCGCCGGTACGGCGGTCAATCATCGATCGACGGTTATCGTGCTGGGCGATGGCCGCAACAACTTCTTCGATCCTGGCATCGCCGACTTCCGATCGATCGCGCACCGCGCGGGACGTGTTCTGTGGCTGAACCCGGAAGATCGCGATCGTTGGCAGGAAGGCGACTCAGAAATGGCGCGCTTCGCCACGCACTGCTCGCGGGTGATGCGCCTCAACTCACTCGTCGATCTGGAGCGCGTCGCGGATGCGCTCGTCGACCTTCCTGGGTGAGCTCTGCACAAGTTCCGCGCTCGCGGCCCGCAGGATTGCGGCCGAATGGGGTTATGGACACTGTCCCCGGAGCTAGGTGTCTGATCGATTGCCGCGACGCGACCCCGTAGCTCCGGGGACGGTGTCCATCGCGTTCGGCCCAGCAAAGCGACTCGGGTAACCCGTGCAGAGCTTACCTAGTTGATGCCGACGACGTACGACAAGCTTGGGCCGATCTCGCGATGGAGTGTCAGGTCGGCAATCGGGTCGAGCGGGGTCTCCTCCCGATTGAGAATCACGAGCCCGGCGCCGCGCTGCTTGGCGAACTCGGGAAAGCCCGCAGCCGGGTAGACGACCAGCGAGGAGCCAATCACGATGAAGAGGTCGCAGGCGACGGTGTGTTGCCGCGCCAGATCCATTGCGCGTTCCGGCATGGATTGCCCGAACGAAATCGTTGCGCTCTTGATGATGCCGCCACAGCGACTGCACGGTGCGACACGCTGGGTCGCCTTGAACTGCCCCTCGAGGTCGGCGAGTTCGTAACGGGTGCTGCACTTCAGGCACGTCGCATAGCTTGCGTTGCCATGCAGCTCGATCACCTGTGAATCCGGTATACCGGAATCCTGGTGGAGGTTGTCCACGTTCTGGGTGATGACGGCCGTGCACTTGCCGTCGGCAACCAGTTTCGCCACTGCCTCGTGCCCCTTGTTCGGTTTCGCGTTCTCCATGAGGCGATCGCCGGTAAATCGACGTCGCCACGACTCCTGACGAATCTCGTCGGAAGCGACGAAGTCCTGGAACTGGATGGGCTTCATCTTGGTCCACAGGCCGGTGCCGGGACTGCGAAAGTCGGGTATTCCCGATTCGGTGCTGATGCCTGCGCCGGTGAAGACCACCACCCGCCGGGCGGTGTCGATCATGGCTCTCAGTCGATCCAGATCCTCCATGGTGGCCTCGTTATCCGTTGTGCAGGCGGTCGATCGCCGCGATGACCGCGTCGGGGTGCTCATAGGGCAGCATGTGACCGGCGTTGGGCACGACTTCCAGTTCTGCGCCCGCAATCGAATTCGCAAACCGTTCGCCATAGATCGGTGGAATGAGCCTGTCTTCGCGGCCCCATAGCACCTGCGTTCGCGCCCGGACACGATAGAGACGCTCGGCGAGTCCCCGCTCCGGAATCGGAAAGAGGATCTTCGCCGCGGTGCCCAGGCGCCGCGCATTGGCGACCAGGAACTGTGTGAGGAACTCCGGGTCGTCGAGGTCGCCACCGGCGGACAACAACGCGCCGTGCGCCTCCGGCGAATGAAACAGCAGTTCGGGCAGCTCGAACGGCAGTTTCGAGAACAGATCCTCGATGGGATGCTCGTCCAGCCAGAGTCCTGCGGCGCCGATCAGCACGAGTCGGTCGACGCTGGTATTCGCCAGAGCCGCCATCTCGGCGGCAATCATGCCGCCCATGGAATGGCCTACCAGGATCGGGTTCTTCAGGTCGAGACGTTCCCAGCAGTCGAATCCGAACAGCGTGAAGTCGAGCATGTTGCGCAGGTGCTCACTGCCTTCGGAGTCCTCGTATCCGGGCAACAGCGGTGCGGTGACGCGGTAGTGCTTTGCCAGTCGCGCCAGAAACGGGTCGTCGGCAAAGATGCCACCAGCGCCATGCAGATAGAGAAGTTCCGGACCGCGACCACCCTGGTACACCCGAATGCGGATACGGTCGTTGACGTCGACCAGGCGCGACTCCATGTCAGGCTCCTCCGACGGCAGCCGCGGACGGACGCGCCGCGTGTGCATCCAGCGGATGGATCCAGAAACGATCGTCGTCCGCATGCTCGGGCCATTCGTTGCGCAGCTTTGGCATCACCTCTTCGGCGAACAGGCGTGTCGAGCGCATGCACTTGTCCTTCGGCATGTTGCCCACGTGAATGAGGCAGAAGATGTTGCCGACGCGCAGGCTGTGGATCAGTTCCTTCATCTGCCCGACGACCGTATCGGGGCTGCCG
>JBFKCZ010000132.1:0-6900 GCA_041620035.1 Pseudomonadales bacterium | reverse complement strand
GCCGTCGATGGTGTACTGCGCGCCACCGCGGACCGCAACGTTCGTCACGCGGCGACTCAGATAACCCTGCTCGGCGTGCAGTCGCGAGGCATCGCCTCGCAACAGCGCGGGTAACGTCCGCAGGAAGCGTGCTGCATCTTCGGCGACCCAGGTCGTGGCGAATATGCCGTCGCCTTCGCCCCAGAATGGTCGGATGCCGAGGAACAGTTCGTCGAGCGCCGACACCAGAAAGATGGACGACCGCCCCACGTGCACCTCGTCGTCCCATTGCACCGAGAGTGCGACGCCCTCGGCAAACACCGGTTCTCGGCGCGCAATGCCCCAGGCTGCTCGCAGGAGCGCGGCACCGGACGCCCACTCCTTGCGGATGCCGAGCGAGAAGATACGTTCGTGGCAGTACTCGATGCCTCGAATGATGGCGCCCATCCCGAAGCAGAAGCCGATCTGCGCCGGGCGGCGTTCACTGGCGACTCGCACCGCGCGCCGATGGGTGATCGGTGTCGCGCCGTCGACCGCGCGCAGGAAGGCAGTCATGGCGTCGGGCAGCGACAGTGCAGCGCCGTTCAGATCGCGCGCCGTCATGTTGGTCGATCCGCCCGGCAGCAGGGCGAGTCGCGGCACGTAGTCGGCGCGGCCAATAGCAGCCATTTCGGTCAGCACACGATGCACTGTGCCGTCGCCGCCGTTGATTCCCAAGAGCTCGATGTCCGCATCGGCGAACTCACGCACGATGCTGCCGATGTCGTCGAGGTCGTGGCTGATCCGATGCGTGACACGTCCATTGAGCTGCGAGTCGATCGCGTCGAGCCGCTTTCGATTGCGGGCGCTCTGCGGATTGGAGATGAGGCCTGCGCGCACGGTATCGATTGCAGCTCCGAAAAACGCGGTATGGTAGCGGTTCAGTCCCGGTGTGACACGTTTGCATACCCTTGCCCACCTCTCCGATCCGCACCTGACTTCGCTGGCGGGTGTGTCCGCGCGCGAGTTGATGAACAAGCGCGTGCTGGGCTACCTGTCGTGGCTGCGCAGGCGCCGCAAGGTGCATCGTCTCGACGTGCTCGCCGCGGTGACGGCGGACATCGAGGCCCAGGCGCCGGATCAGATTCTGCTGTCCGGCGATCTCACGCACGTTGGCCTCCCGCACGAGTGCCGCACCGCCGCGCGATGGTTGGAAGCGCTAGCGAGACCCGACCGGCTGCGGATGGTACCCGGCAATCACGACCGCTATGTCGACGCACCGTGGGATGAGACCCTCGCGCTTTGGTCGGACTACCTGCCGCCGCGCGAACGCGCGGCGTGGCCAACCCTCTGGCAACAGGGTGATCTCTGCGTGATCGGCCTCGACTCTGCCGTGGCGAGCCCTCCCTTCATGGCGACCGGCACGCTCGGCGAAGACCAGATCGAAGCCTTGGCCGAGCATCTGCGAACCGCTCGCGACCGGGGTCAGTTCCGGTTGGTCCTGCTGCATCACTCGCCGTTGCCGGACGGACACAGCTGGCGCAAGCGTCTCACCGACGCACGCGAGCTCTGCGCGGTCATTGCCGCGCAGGGTGCCGAGCTCGTGGTACATGGGCACGGTCACCAGGAGGCCGAACGCGAACTCGCGTGGCGTCACGGCGACAGGGACGGCGTGTGTCGGGTGTTCGCCGTGCCGTCGGCGTCCTATGCGATGGACGGCCGCGCGGGATGGAACCGGATTCGAGTCGGCCCCTTCAACGAGGGCTGGGACGTGGAGGTCGAAGCACGTCGTTGGGTGGCGGGTGGCATGCGGACACGGTGGACGCGGCGGTTTTCGACGTCACGGGTCTGAAGCGGCGACCTCGTCCCATACGCGGTTGACGAGCTGCCAGTCGTCGATCGAGTCGACATCGACCGCCGCCTGCGGGTAGGGCAGTACGATCGGTGCGATCGTGCAATGGGCGCGGCGTCCCAGTTCGGCCAGACCCTGGGACAGGGTCAGCCGTCGCGTCAGGTACCGCAGCAGCAGGCTCGGTCCCAACGCGCCCATGATTCGCCACGGGCGCTTGCGGTCGGCCTCGAATTGTTGCCACAGCGTCGCCAGGCCCGCGGAGGCCGGAGTGGTGAACGCGAACAGGTTGCACCCGCAGTAGGCGTCGTCGCGAAAGCGCCAGCCGGTGCGACGCGTCTGGGGGAACTTCGCGTTGACTTCGGTCAGGCGGGCGAACCCGATGGCGACGTCACATTTGGAGGCGACGGCCGCGTTCAGGAAGTAGCGCAGGATGTTGCCGCTGAGAAAACCGTGATCCGCAGTCGTCACCAGCGTCGGTGGCGGGGTTGGCCCATTCAATGCGGCAGCGACGGTCGCCGCTGGCGATGAGCCCGGTTCGGTCCAGCGCCAGGTTGCCGAGCGGAGCCGTTCGTGCAGGAAGGCATGGCCGTCGACGATCTCCCGGGACGGTCCTGCGAAGACCCTCGCGTCGAACGCATCGATCGACTCGATTGCCGTGATGGCGCGGTCGATCACCGGTACCCCGGCGACCGGAACCAGCACCTTGCTCGGTGTCTTGGCCGCAAGCGCCAGCGGATCTGCGCCCGGAGTGCGCTCACCGGCCAGTACGACCACGTTGAACTTCGGTTCGAACATCTGGGCGTTTGGGTTTCAGTCGGTCGGGCCGATTTGCCGCTCGTAGATCCGGTATCGCTTCGAGACGTGGCCGCCGATCGTCTCGATGATGTTCCGCATGCCTTGATTGTCTTCGAGAATCCAGGACATCTCCACGCTGCGCACCCCACGCGCGACGGAGGCGTTGCGAGCCGCGTGAATCACGGCGAAGGCAAGCCCGGGGCCGAGGCGCGTGCGCTGATACTTCTGCCGCACGCCCATCAGTGGCACCCGCGCACTGGTCGGAAAACGCACCTTCAAACGCCAGAGCAACTTCGCCCAGCCGAGGGGCAGCACTTTGCCATCGAGGTCGGCGATGACTTCGTTCAGGTTGGGGAGCATGACGATGAACGCCGCTGGTTCACCGTCGACCTCGGCGATCTGGATGAGGTCCTTGGGGGTGATCAAGAGCATCTCCCGCCCGATCGCGAGAAACTCCTCGAGCGTGAACGGAACGGCCCCCCAGTTGTTGGCCCACGCGTCGTTGAAGATCTCGCGCATCAGGGTGAGATCTTCATCGATTCGCTTGCCATCGATCGGGCGGATCCGCATCCGGTCGGCGAGTCGCGACTCGACGCTTGCCATGATGCGCGGGATCTCGAAGTTCGGATCCATCTCGTATGCGAACAGATCGGTTGCCTTCCGGTAGCCGAGGGCGTCGATGCGTGATCCGTAGTACGGCAGCGCATGGCCCATGAGAAAGTAGGGCGGCGTTTCGAATCCGTCGACCAGGAGACCCACTTCCTGGTTCATGCCCAGGCTCACGGGTCCGACGACCCGGGTGCGGCCTTGATCGCGCAGCCAGCCTTCCGCTGCGCGGAACAGTGCGTCGAACACCGCCGGCTCGTCGATGGCTTCGATCAGTCCGAAGTAGCCGAGCTCCGCCCGGCCCGCGTCGTCGTTGAGCCGGTCGACCTGTGCGCTGATCCGGCCAACCGCAGACCCGTTGACGTAAGCCACATAGCCCTGCCATTGTGCGTGCCGGAAAAAAGGGTGTTTCGGACTGAGCGAAGACCTGCGGTCGAAGCGCAGGGGGGGCACCCAGCACGGGTCGTGCCGATAGAGCGACCACGGGACGTCGATAAAGGTATTGAGCGCTCGATTCGTGACGACAGCCTCGATTTGGACGTTCAAAGTAGCGTTTTACCTCTTAGATCCCGTGGGTATAATGGCGCGCGCAAAATTATAACCGTCATCAGACGGGCCGAGCTCAAGTACCGGTGGTCGAGGGGATGGAGGTGCTGGCGTTGGGGTTCTGATAATGAGCCGGCAATCTCTTGAATAAGAACTTGAGTGAGTGTGGTGGTAGACGGGTCTTCTTATCTTACTGACGTAGGTCACGTAGAAGACGATGCATGGCGGCCGGGAGATTTCTCCTCGCTGAATGAAGCGCTCGATCATGCGGCACGGGGTCCGCATGGTATGACGTTCTTCAATGGCCGCGGCGACGTACTGCGTGAGCTGAGTTATCGCGAGTTGCGAGAAGCCGCCATGGATGCTGCGCGGCGGCTCGTGGCGTTGCCTGGCATATCCCGCGGCGATCGCATCGCGCTCGTGGCGGAAACGCGCCCCGAATTCGCCATTCTCTTCTTTGCGTGCGAGTACGCGGGTCTCGTTCCGGTGCCGCTGCCGGCTACCGTGAGTCTCGGTGGGCGCGACTACTACCTGCGGCAGCTGCGATTCCTGATCGCCAATTCCGAAGCGCGTGCTGCCTTTGCGACCGACGAGTTCGTCGATCTGCTGCGCGATGCGGTGGGTGAGCTGCCGTTGGCCGTCGCCGGTACGATTCAGGATCTCGAGGCTTTTGCCCCCCTACCTTCCGTGCCGCCACCGCCCACGCCCGACGAGATCGCCTACGTTCAGTACACGTCCGGCAGTACCCGCGTTGCGCGGGGTGCGGTCATCACCCAGCGTGCGGTCATGCGCAATCTGGGCGCAATCATTCGCCATGGTCTCGCAGTCAAACCGGACGATCGGTTCTTTTCGTGGCTGCCGTTCTATCACGACATGGGGCTGGTCGGTAAATTGCTGGTGCCGGTCGCCTCTCAGGTGCCGGTTGCGTATCTCGGCACGCGCGAGTTCGCCATGCGGCCGCGGTTGTGGCTGACACTGATGGACCGCACGAAGTCGACGATTTCGTTCGGCCCGCCGTTCGGATACGAGTTGTGCGCACGCCGGCTGCGGCCGGGTGAGGGCGCGAAGTTCTCCCTCGAGCGCTGGCGAGTGGCCGGTGTGGGCGCGGAGATGATCCGTGCCGAAGCGCTGACGGCTTTCGACGATGCGGTGCAGGGCAGCGGTTTCTGCAGTGACTCGTTCCTGCCCTGTTATGGCATGGCGGAAGTGGGCCTGGCGATCAGCTTCTCCAAGCTCGGACGCGGCCCCGTGATCGACTATGTCAACCGCGACGACTGTGTGATGCATCGCTACGCACGCGAAGTCACCGACGTGAACCGCAAGCGCACGACAATCCGCGAGTTCGTCGACTGTGGTCATCCGCTGCCCGGCAACGAAGTGGAGGTTCGCAACGCCTCCGGACGCGTTCTCCCCGAGCGGCAGATCGGCACGATCTGGGTGAAGTCCAACAGCGTCATGCAGGGCTATCTCGGCGAACCCAAAGCAACGGCGGATGTGTTGACCGACGATGGCTGGTTGAACACCGGCGACCTCGGCTATCTGCTCGATGGGCACATCATCGTGACCGGTCGCGAGAAGGACATCATCGTGGTGGGGGGTCGCAACTTCTGGCCGCAGGATCTCGAGTATGTCGCCGAAGCGCAGCCCAACGTGCGCACCGGCGATGCCATGGCGTTCTGCCACGACGACGGCAACGGCGAGCAGGTGGTCATGCTCATTCAATGTCGGGAGCGCGACGATGCGGCGCGTGAACGACTGCGGTCGACCGTGCACGCGCACATCAAGACCGAGTTCGGAATTCATTGCCGGGTGGAGCTGGTGGACGCGCACGCGTTACCGCGTACATCTTCCGGCAAGCCGTCGCGATCCCAGGCGCGCAACAACTACACGCTGGGACTGGTCGGCGAGGGCCTGCTCGCCGTCCGGGACGGTGCGGCCGCCCGGGCTCGCTGACACGCCTCGACTCCCGCATGACGATGCCCCGGATTGCGATCACCGGTGCCACCGGCTTCATCGGCACACACCTCGTCGCGCACCTCTTGGCGACCGGTTGTGCGCTGCAACTGCTGACTCGCACACCAAGACCGGCGCAACCCAACGTCACCTGGATCGATGGCGATCTGAGTGACGAAGCTGCCACGGCGCTGCTCGTGGCCGATTCGGACATGCTCATCCATCTCGCCGGTACCGTGCGCGGTGCCTCGCGATCGGACTTCGATGCCGTCAACGTCGTGGGAACCCGGCATGTTGCGCGTGCCGCGGCTCAAGCCGGAGTATCGCGGGTTCTGGCCGTATCGACGCTGGCAGCGCGTGAGCCCGGGCTTTCGCACTATGCGGCGAGCAAACACGATGGCGAGGGCGTGATGCGTCAGTTCTGCGACGATGCCACCGTGCTGCGGCCCGCGGCGGTCTACGGGCCCGGCGACCGCGAGCTGACCCCCCTTTTCGATCTCATGCGCCGGGGAATAGCGCCGATGCCGGCCCATCGGGGGCGCGTATCGCTGATCTTTGCCACCGATGTCGTGGAGGCCATCGCAGCCTGGGTGCGCAGCGACGCGCGTGGCGGCACCTACGAGATTCATGATGGTGCCGACGATGGCTATGGATGGGAGGAACTGCGCGCTGTCGTCAAGGCAGTCACTGGCCGGGGCAGCGTTCGGCTCCCGGTGCCACGCGCGCTGCTCGAGACCGTCGCGCGCGCAAACGTCGGGTGCGCGAAACTGTTTGGCTACGCACCCATGCTATCGCCGGAGAAAGTCAACGAGCTCTTCCATCACGACTGGGTCGTGCGCGACGGTGGCTTCGAAGCACTGACGGCATGGCGGCCGCGCTTCGACCTCGCCGCCGGGCTCAGGGCGACGTTCGAGGCGAACTGATCAGCTGCGCGGCGAACGCGGCGATATCGTCGATCGAGTGCAGGTCGCGGTTGAAGTGAGGCACTCGCCGCAGCGCCAGATCGTCACGTGCCATAGTGGTCTGTTCGATTGCGGATGCGTCGAGCACCGACAGTGCAACGTGGTCGCGATACGCAGCCAGCATACGCGTCACGAGCGCTTGACCCGCCATTCGCGTGTCGGCGACGCGGGCAATTGCGTCGACATCGGCCTCCGACAGCTGGTAGCTCGCGGTATCGAGAACTCCCT
>JBFKCZ010000131.1:0-7039 GCA_041620035.1 Pseudomonadales bacterium | reverse complement strand
CCGATGCTGCGCTTCCCCGGCCCGCCGACCCGCCGCCGGCAGCTGTTAGGCCTCAGCCGCAGCCCCTGCAATTCGTGCCCAACCAGCTCATGCGGTTCGGCGCTGAGCTGACCGATCGGGTCATCCAGCTGCGTGCGTACAGCCTCGATCGCGCAACGATCGCGCTGGATCCCGCCGATCTGGGCCGCGTGGAGATTCGCCTGCGCATGGACGCCGAGACGACGCACGTCGGCTTCGTCGCGCACAACGCATCCGTGCGTGATGCCATCGAAGCACAGCTGCCGCGTTTGCGCGCGTTGCTCGAGTCATCGGGTCTGACGTTGGGTGACGTCGATGTCGATCAATCAGACACGCCGGGCGACGGCGGCAGGTCGCCATCGGAGGAGACACCGAGGCGAACGTCGCGCCCTCGTATCGATGCAGTGGCCGCGGAAGACCTGCGTCCTTCACTCCGTGATGGGCCGCGCGCGGATGGTGCGCTGATCGACGTGCATGCCTGAGCGCCGGCCGCGGCGGAACGTTGACGCGACCAAGCGCGTTGCGCGCCAAGCAGACTCCAAATTCTTTCCTACACTTCCTCTGAACGTCAGCTTTGCGGCGTTCGACAGCATCCCGTGCAGCGTGAGTGACAGGAAGTCGACATGGCGAAGAAGGAAAGCCCGAAGGCCGAGGATTCCAGCGAGGCGGTAGATACCGCACCGCCCTCCGGCGGCTTGAAGCGCTGGCTGATCATGGGCGGGGTCGCCCTGGCGGTGATGGCCGCATCCATCGGCGGCACGCTCTACTTCGTCGGCGGCTCGGCGTCCGACGCAGAAGCCGAGGTGGCCGAGGCGCCGCCGCCCGTGAAACAGGTGGCGATCTATCACAACCTGCGACCGCCATTCGTCGTGAACTTCCTGGCCGGAAACAAGCCGCGCTACCTGCAGGCGGAGCTGACCGTGATGGCTCGCGATCCCAAGGTGATCGAAGCGGTAATCACGCACACGCCGCTGATACGAAGCCAGATCATCAATCTGTTTGCCGATCAGGATTACACGAAACTCCAGACGGACAGTGGTAAGGCGGCGCTGCGCGATGCGTTGCGATCGCTGATCGACGGCACCATCAGTCGCGAATCCAAACAGTCCGGCATCGAAACGGTTCTGCTCACCAACTTCGTGATGCAGTGATGCCCGACGTCACCTTGAAACGCGAGCTGCTGACCCAGGAAGAGATCGAGGCTCTCTTGAAGGGCGTCGAAGAGGTCGACGTGGACGTCGACGTCGACTCGCCGGTGAACGCCGAAGTGAAGAGCTACGATCTCGCGAGCCAGGACCGCGTCGTCAAGGGGCGGCTGCCGACACTCGAGCTCGTTAACGAAAAGTTCGCCCGGTTGTTTCAGAGCGGCTTGTTCAACCTCTTGCGATATCCCGCCGACATCGGGGTGGGCGGCGTACAGATACTCAAATTCAGCGAATACGTTCAATCGCTGTATGTGCCGACCAGCATCAACGTCGTTCGAGTGAAGCCGTTTGCCGGCGTCGGTCTGGTAGTGATCGACGCAAAGCTCGTATTCCGGCTGGTGGATCAGTTCTTCGGTGGTACCGGCGGGCAGGCCGCCGCGGAAGGGCGCGACTTCACGCCGACGGAATCGCGAATCATTCGCCGGGTCCTGGATTGTGTGTACGCCGATCTCGTAACGGCGTGGAAAGGTACGTTGCCGATCGAGATCCAGCAGATCGGTGCGGAGGCGAATCCCTCTCTCCTCAACGCTTTCAGCGGCAACGAGATCATGCTGGTCAACACCTACAGCGTGGAACTCGAGAACGGCGGTGGTGAGATCCACCTGACCCTGCCGTACGCGATGCTCGAGCCGTACCGCGAGCTGCTCGAACGATCGGGACAGAACAAGACGTCAGAGGTCGACAAGCGTTGGTCACCGAACCTCGAGCGTCGCCTGCTCGACGCGCGGGTGAGCATCAACTGTTCGATCGCGGAGCGACAGATATCCCTCAAAGAGGTGTTGCGACTGCGCGCTGGTGATGTGATTCCCATCGACGTCCCGGACGCGCATCTGGTGGAGGCGAACGGCGTGCCGACATTCATGGCCAAGCTCGGCAACGCACGCGGCAACCTCGCCCTCGAGTATCAGGAACCCATTGTTTCGCATTAGGAGATTCGCCGGTGTCTAACGAAAAGCCTGGAACTTCGGATCGGCCCGCGATCGGGTCGGATAGGAAGCCCGATGCCGGCGGCTCGCCCATGGAAGCCGCGAGTGTCGATCGCCGAAACCTGGAGGTGGTGCTGGACATACCGGTGCGCCTGTCGATGGAAGTCGGCAGCACCAGCATCAGCATCCGCAGGCTGCTGCAGCTCAACAAGGGCTCAGTCGTCGAACTGACGCGTCTCGCCGGTGATCCGCTCGATGTGCTCGTCAACGGCACGCTGGTGGCTCATGGCGAGGTGGTGGTGGTGAACGACAAATTCGGCATCCGCCTGACGGACGTGATCAGTCCGGAGCAGCGCATCCGGATGTTGAACTGAGGCCGCTGTGGAAGTCGGTCCCGCGATTCTCCAGGTTGCGCTCGCGCTGGTCGCCACACTCGCGCTCGTCGTGCTCGCAGCCTGGTTGCTCAAACGTTTCGGCGGCGCTGGGATGCGTTCGACGGGAACCATCCGCGTACTGGCAGCGGCGCCCATCGGCACGCGGGAACGGGTGATGCTCGTGGAGGTGCATGGTCAGCAGTTGCTGCTCGGTGTGACGGCGCAGCATGTCACCAACCTGCACACCTTCGGTGCGGACGCACCTTCCGTGAGTACCGGTGACGATTTCAAGGTCACGCTGAAGAGCTGGATGGGTCGCGCATGATTCGATCGTTTGCTCTGCTGATCGCACTCCTTCTGCCGGCGGGCGATGCACTGGCGGCCGTGGACATTCCGGCGGTGACGCTCACGTCCGCTCCGGATGGCGGTCAGCGGTACAGCGTGACGCTGCAGATCCTGGCGATCATGACGGCGCTCACGCTCCTGCCGTCGTTCGTGATCATGATGACGTCGTTCACGCGGATCATCGTGGTGTTCGCGATCCTTCGCCAGGCGATCGGCCTGCAGCAGACCCCGTCGAATCAGATTCTGATCGGGCTCGCGCTGTTCCTGACGCTGTTCGTGATGTCGCCCGTCATCAACGAGGTCAACGAGACGGCGCTGCAGCCGTATCTCGCCGAGGAGCTTGCGCCCGCCGACGCGCTCGCCGCCGCGTCCAAGCCGTTTCGTCGCTTCATGCTTTCGCAAGCGCGGGAGGACGATCTGTCGCTGTTCATCGAAATATCCGGTGCGCAAAAGGTCGAGCGTGTCGAAGACGTCGACTTCTTCGTGCTGGTGCCGGCGTTCATGACGAGTGAGCTGAAGACTGCATTTCAGATCGGCTACATTCTCTTCATTCCATTCCTGGTGATCGACATGGTCGTTGCCAGCGTTCTCATGTCGATGGGCATGATGATGCTGTCGCCGCTCATCATCTCTCTGCCGTTCAAGATCATGTTGTTCGTCATGGTGGATGGTTGGGTTCTGGTGATGGGCACGCTTGCGACGAGCTTTACGTGAGGCGATGAATGACACCCGCAGACGTACTCGACCTCTTTCGCGATGGCCTCTGGCTGATCGTGGTCATGGTTGCGCTCATTGTCGTACCGAGCCTGATCGTTGGTCTGGTGGTGTCCGTGTTTCAGGCCGCGACGCAGATCAACGAGCAGACACTCAGCTTTCTGCCGCGATTG
Source organism: Pseudomonadales bacterium (assembly GCA_041620035.1). Lineage (GTDB taxonomy): Bacteria > Pseudomonadota > Gammaproteobacteria > Pseudomonadales > Azotimanducaceae > SZUA-521. The sequence goes on along the minus strand of JBFKCZ010000131.1, from coordinate 3,284 downwards.
CTGGTGACTTTGCTCACGATCATGGTCGCTGGCCCGTGGATCCTGAGCCAGCTCATGGACTTCACCGAACGCCTCATTCGCGGCATTCCGCAGATCGTCGGGTGACTCGTGACCATACCCATCGACACCTTCATATCGGAACTCAGTCGCGTCGTATGGGCGATGTTCAGGGTGGGTGGCTTCTTCATGGTGGTGCCGGTCATCGGCAGTCAGCTGGTACCGCCACGCGTGCGCATCGCACTGACGCTGGCCACCGCAGTTGCCCTGGCGCCGGTCTTACCGCCCATGCCCTCCATCGATCAGCTCGGTTTCGCGGTTGGCATCGAGGTAGTCACGCAGACGGTGATCGGCATGAGTCTCGGATTCGCCACGATCGTGTTCTTCCAGCTCTTCGTCGTTGCGGGACAGTTCATCGCCATGCAGATGGGGCTGGGCTTCGCCTCCATGGTGGATCCCACCAATGGCGTGACTGTCACTGTGCTGTCGCAGTTCTTTCTGATGATGGTGTCGCTCACCTTTGTCGCGATGAACGGTCACCTCGTGCTGCTCGATGTGCTCGTCGAAGGGTTCAAGCGAATTCCGGTGGGAATCGAAGGGTCGATGACCGAAGCGGCCTGGGAGATGGCGGCGCTGGGCGGCTGGATGTTCTCTGGCGCGGTACTGATCGCGCTGCCCGCTGTGACGTCGCTGCTGGTCGTCAACCTCTCGTTCGGTGTGATGTCGCGCGCGGCTCCGCAGCTGAACGTGTTCTCGCTGGGATTTCCGTTCGCTCTGGTGTTCGGTCTCGGCATCATCTGGGTTTCCCTGTACGGCTTCGCGCCACAGTTCGAGGCGCTGTCGCAGAGCTTCTTCGACTTCACCCGGCGGTGGGCGTGATCCATGGCTGAAGAACAACTCGGGCAGGAAAAGACCGAAGAGCCGACTCCGCGGAAGCAGGAGAAGGCGCGCGAGGACGGGCAGGTCGCGCGGTCGCGGGAATTGAACGGCATGGCGATGCTCGTGACGGGCAGTCTCGGTTTGATTGCATTCGGTGGCGTCTATGCGCAGACGCTGATGGAGATTACACGGCACGTGACCGACATCGCGGCCACCAACAGCGATCAGATGCTTCGCGCATTGGAATACGCCGCGTCCGAGGCGCTCTGGGTCACGGTACCGCTGCTGGCCATCGTCATGGTGGCAGGCATCGCATCGTCGGTCGGAATGGGCGGATTGGTCTTCTCGGCCAAGGCGCTTGCTTTCAAGGGCAACCGCCTGAGCCCGCTGGCCGGCTTCAAACGCATGTTCTCGATGCGATCGCTGGTGGAGCTTGGCAAAGCGATCGCAAAGGTGGGCGTAGTCGTTGGTGTAGCGCTGGTGGTGCTCAATACGATGGCGGCCGACATGCTGGCGCTCGCACTCGCGCCGGTGGCGCCTGCGATGGCTCACTCTTTGTCGATGGTCGGGTGGTCGCTCGTCGGATTGTCGGCTTCGCTCATCGTGATCGCGGTGGTGGATGTGCCCTTCCAGCTCGCCGAGTTCAGAAAGCAGCTGCGCATGACGCGACAGGAAGTGAAGGACGAGATGAAGGACTCCGAAGGGCGTCCCGAGGTCAAGGGCCGGATCCGCCGCCTGCAGCAGGAAATCAGTCGCCGCCGCATGCTCGCGGATGTCCCCAAGGCGGACGTCGTGATCACGAACCCCGAGCACTACTCGGTTGCGTTGCGGTACGACGCCGAGGCGATGGCGGCACCGGTCGTGCTGGCGAAGGGTGCCGATCTCATGGCGCTGAAGATCCGCGAGATCGCGAACGCCAATGGGGTGCCGGTACTCGAGTCGCCGGCGCTGACTCGCGCCATCTATCACACGACCGACCTGGGGGGAGAAGTGCCCGCAGCCCTGTACGTGGCGATCGCACAGATCCTGGCATACGTCTATCAGTTGAAGCGCCATCGCAGCGGCTGGGCTTCTCCGCCGCGACCGTTGCCCGAGTTCGATATCCCCGACAGCTACCGGTATGACGCGTAATGGCAGCTAGCTTCGGCAGTTCCCCGAGCATCGCGAGCTTCGGGCGAGTCGCACAGGGCAATCTGGGCATTCCGCTGCTCGTGCTCGTGCTGCTCGGCATGATGACGCTGCAGGTGCCGCCGTTTCTGCTGGACGTGTCGTTCACGTTCAATATTGCGCTCAGTCTCGTGGTGTTGCTCGTCAGCGTCTACGCGACCCGTCCCCTCGAATTCGCAGCGTTCCCGACGATTCTCCTGGTTGCGACGTTGTTGCGACTCGCACTCAACGTGGCATCGACGCGGGTCGTTCTGCTCGAAGGTCATGCCGGCGGTGATGCGGCCGGTAAGGTCATCGAAGCGTTCGGCGAAGTCGTCGTCGGCGGCAACTACGTGGTCGGTTTCGTCGTGTTCGTGATTCTGGTGATCATCAACTTCGTCGTGGTGACGAAGGGCGCCGGTCGTATCTCCGAGGTGAGCGCGCGGTTCACTCTGGACGCGATGCCCGGCAAACAGATGGCGATCGATGCCGACCTGAATGCGGGTCTCATCGATCAGGACGAGGCGCGCACGCGGCGCTCGGAAGTCACCCGGGAAGCCGATTTCTACGGCGCCATGGACGGCGCCAGCAAGTTCGTTCGCGGCGATGCCGTTGCCGGCATCCTGATCCTGATGATCAACATCTTCGGTGGGCTCGGCGTCGGCATGGGTCAGCATGGTCTCGACTTCTCCGAGGCGATGCGAATCTACACGCTGCTGACCATCGGCGATGGCCTGGTGGCCCAGGTGCCGTCGCTGCTGCTGTCCACCGCGGCTGCGATCATGGTGACGCGTGTATCGAGCGCCCAGGACATGCGCGAGCAGGTGCTGAGCCAGATGTTCACCGATCCGCGCGCGCTGGCCGTGTCGTCCGGCATTCTCCTGGTGCTTGGTGTCGTGCCCGGCATGCCGCACTTTGCCTTCATCACGCTCGGCGCCGCTGCGGGCGGTGCTGCGTTTCTCATCGCGCGACGCGCAGCGCAGCCGGTCGAATCGGAAACGGCCGTGGCCCAGCAGACGGCGGATCCGATCACACCCGCGGAAGTCTCGTGGGACGACGTGGCTCCGGTCGACGTGCTCGGCCTGGAAGTCGGCTATCGGCTCATTCCCCTTGTCGATCGGAGTCAGGGGGGCGAGCTGCTCGGTCGCATCAAGGGTGTGCGCAAGAAACTGTCTCAGGAACTGGGTTTCCTGGTGCCCTCGGTGCACATCCGCGACAACCTCGACCTCGCGCCGAATGCGTATCGACTCACACTGATGGGT